>DATJEA010000503.1:0-5254 GCA_035497095.1 Acetobacteraceae bacterium
TTGGTGGTGCTGAAGCAGTTGAACACCCTGGTGCCGAACAACGAGAAACTGCAGGCTGAGATCAAGCGGGTGCAGGGTCTGACGAAATAGCCCGGCGTCGCGCCAGCGGTGGCGCGCGCCTGATCACCGGCTGGTGGACGCTGCGGCCTTGCCCGCCGCCGGCTTGCCGGATGGTTTCAGGCGGACATACGAGCCGCCGGCCCGCTTGCCGGTTTCGAACGCGCCGGTCGCGGCGATCAAGCCGCTCAGGTTCTTCTGGCCGTAGGTGCGGGAGTCGAAATCCGGCGCCAGCTTGGCAATCTGCTGACCGAGTCGACCCAGATGCACCCAGCCATCCTCGTCCTCCATCTGCGCCAAAGCGCGGCGGAGCAGTGGCAGCGCCGTCGTTCGTGGGCCGTTTGGCGGGCCGGCAGGGGACGGCGCGACTTTGGAAGCCACGGCGGCCGGCTGGAGGTTTTCGATCAGATTCTCGATATAAATGAACTTCTTGCATGCCTGTCGAAAGCTGCTGGGCGTCTTCATCTCGCCGAAGCCGTAGACATCCACCCCCTGCTCACGGATGCGCGAAGCCAACCGGGTAAAATCGCTGTCCGACGAGACCAGGCAGAAGCCGTCGAACCGGCCGGTGTGCAGCAGGTCCATCGCATCGATCACCAGGGCGATATCCGAAGCATTCTTTCCCACGGTATTGCCGAATTGCTGCTGCGGGATGATCGCCAGGCCCGACAGCAGCGCCGCCCAGCCTTTCAGCCGCGCCTCCGAAAAATCGCCATAGATGCGCCGCACGCTGGCTTCGCCGAGGCGGGCGATCTCGTCGAACAACCCCTCGGCGGCGCGCGGCGGCGCATTGTCGGCATCGATCAGCACGGCGAGTCGCGGCGTACGGTCCGGGTCGCTCACATCGCCTCCATAGGCTTCTGGCCCATGTTCGTTGCATTCCAGTCGGCAAGCAAGCAGCGAAATGCCGCCGAACTGTTCAACCACCCGCAACTTTTTCCTGCTAATCTGCCGGCCAGCCGCACCCGGCGGCATGGGGGGAATGCGCGATGATCACGGCGCTTGTGCTGTTGCTTCTGGTGGCCACCTGGGCGGCCGTCACCTACTGGCGGGACACCCATCAGAACCAGCACACCATCTTGCGCAACTTCCCGGTGCTCGGCCATTTCCGCTATTTTTCCGAGAGTTTCGGCGAATATATGCGCCAGTACCAGTACCTGCCGGACTGGCTGGAGCGGCCGTTCAACCGGCTGGAGCGGTCCTGGATCTACCGCAGCGCCAAGGGCGTCTCCAACCTGGTCAGCTTCGGCAGTGAGGCTGCACCCCCCTTCGCGTTCCGTAACGCCCCGTTCCCGATCCTCGACGAGGAGCGTTCGGCCTGGCCGGGCAAGCAGATCGGCATCGCCGAAGGCCCTGGCGCCTGCGCGCACCCCTACCTGGCGCCGAGCTTCTTCAACATCTCCGGCATGAGTTACGGCGCGCTGAGCCACGCCGCGGTGAGCGCGCTGTCGCGTGGCGCCAAGCAGGCCGGCATCTGGATGGCGACCGGCGAGGGCGGGCTGGCGAAATACCATCTGGAGGGCGGCTGCGACGTCATCATGCAGATCGGCACCGCCAAATACGGGGTGCGCGACGCGCACGGCAACCTGTCGGAAGACCGGCTGCGCGAGATCGCCGGCCACGAGCGGGTGCGGATGTTCGAGGTCAAGCTGGCCCAGGGCGCCAAGCCGGGCAAGGGTGGCATTCTGCCGGGCGCCAAGGTCTCCGCCGAAATCGCCGCGATCCGCGGCATCCCCGAGGGGCAGGACAGCATCAGTCCCAACCGCCATACCGATATCGGCAACATTACCGAACTCGGCGCCTTCGTGGACCGGGTGCGCCGGGTGACCGGACGCCCGGTGGGTGTGAAACTGGTGGCCGGACAGGAGGGCTTCCTTGACGAGTGGTTCGCCGATTGCGCGCTGAACCCGATCCATTGCCCCGATTACGTGCAGATCGACGGCGGCGAGGGCGGCACCGGCGCCGCCCCGGCGCCGCTGGCCGACTATGTTGGCCTGCCGATCACCCAGGCCCTGCCGCTGATCGTCGCCGCCCGCGCCCGCCACGGCTTGCAGGAACGCGTGCGCATTGTCGCCTCCGGCAAGCTGGTAACGCCGGACAAGGTGGCCTGGGCGCTGTGCATGGGAGCGGATTTCGTCTCCTCGGCGCGCGGCTTCATGTTCTCGCTGGGCTGCATCCAGGCGATGAAATGCAGCACCGGCAAATGCCCCACCGGCGTCACCTCGGTCGACCCGCGGCTGATCGCCGGCCTCGACCCGACCGACAAGGCGGTGCGGGCGATGCGCTACGCCAACCGGGTGCGCGAGGAGGTGGAGATCATCGCCCATTCCTGCGGCCTGCCGAACGCGGGCGGCTTCCGGCCGCAGCATGTCACCGAGATCGAGCGCGGGGTGGGTGGGTTCCGGAATATGGGAGGGTGATCGCCGTTGACAGCACCAGCGCAACAGTTCACCTGATGACGGACTCTGATTGCGTATGGCGCGTCAATTGCGCAATTGCACCATTGATGTGACGGGACCCAATGAAGCGCCTCCGTATTCTGCACACGAAAAGCGAATTCCAGAGCTTCCAGGAGTTTATCGAGAACGGAGGGGCGCAGGGCAAGTTTGCCTCCATCGGCCTGCCGCTGCCGAACACGCTGATCGAGGGGCCATTGGTGCCGATCCACGGCTGGATCTGTCTGCCGCGAGACGGCCAATTCGATGTCTATTTCGAGCGCGCCCAGGGTGGACGAGCCTCGACGCTCACCAAGTTCTACCGCCGCCTCGATCTCGATGATCTCGCCAAGCAGACCGGGATCGCCGATCGGTTCGAACTGATGGGCTTCGAGTGCATCCTGCCAGCCTATCTGTTGTGGCACGGCGGCGCCAGCCTGCGTGTGCGCCCGGTCGACTCGCCGATCGGCGCCACCGTGTTGTCACTGGCCACCGCCACGGAGGACGGCGATTGGCCGGAAACCGCGAGCGGCGCGGTCTTCCCGGTTGTGGTCTCCTCGCTTGGCCGATCCGGGTCCAGTTTGCTACAGGCGTTGATCGCGGCCCATCCACGTGCGGTGGGCGAGCGTTCCTACCCGCGCGAGTGCAAGTACGGGCAGGCGGTGATGACCGAGGCGCTGGGCATCCAGTTGGCCGGCGGCATTGCCGAGACGGATTGGGGGGCACGCTCGCCGGCCAACCCGTACTTCGCCAATATGTTGCGGCTCAGTTCGCTGATGCAGAACGGGACCGCAAACTACGAGTTCCTGTATTCCGACCTGTGGGAATTGCGGCGCGGTTTTGCCTTGGAAGTCACCGCCCGACTCTATCGTCGGTTCTTCCCCGAACACGCGGCGCGGGCCGGCTTTTTCGTGGAGAAGGGCAGCAATGTCTATTCCAGCGTACTGGCCGGCTATTTCTACAACAAGGTACGCGACGTGGTGCTGATCCGCGACCCGCGCGACCTCGCTGCCTCGGCGGTCTCCTATAACCGTTCCGGCGCCCCGGCGGACTTCACCGAGTTCGGCAGCGATTTTGAATCGGCCGTTCGCACGATGGGCACCCAGTTGCAGGTGCTGGACGAGGCGCAGGCCTATAAGGGCGATATCGGCCTGCTGGTGCGCTACGAGGATTTGGTGTCCGACATGCCAGGTGTGGTTGGCCGTATCTTCGCGCATATCGGCGATGAACCCTCACCGGCGGAAACCGAGACGACAATCGCCACCGCGTTGTCCGAACTCGGCTCAACGTATGATCGGCACCGCACGTCCGGCGCCTCGGCAGATCGTTCGATCGGTCGCTGGAAACGCGACCTGACGAACGCGCAGAAGGCAATCTGCGAGACCTATACCGGCTGGTTCACTCGCAAATACTATCCGGAAACCCCCCTGAACGCGACGACCCCGCCGGTTCTCGATGCGGCTGGCGACACGCCGCCGGCGCCATCCGCGAATTGACATGCGCTGTACGACCCTGCATCACCGGCCGGTTCGATCGCCCGGAGTAGCCATGGCAGCCACCCCATCTCCTGCATTCCCGGCGTTTGCGCCGGGTATGCCTAACCTGACAGCCGATCTGGCCAGCGACCTTGAGGCCTGCCTTGCCCGCTATGAGGCGGCGGCGCCAAAAAAATCCTTCGCTTCGGCCAATGGCTGGAGCTTCCTGATCAATGACAGCAATGATTTCCTGCGCTGGCAATTCGGCCTGAAGCGCTGGGAGCCGGCACAATTGTTGGCTGCCTTGCGCCTTCTCGAGACCCGACAGCAGCGGGTTGCGGAGATGGGGGCGCAATTCATCAAGTTCGTTGTCCCGGAAAAGAGTGCCATCTACGCGCGCTATCTGCCCGGCCTGCTGGGCTACGCGCCGCTTTACGACGCGCGGCCGGCCAATCTGTTGCATCGCGCGACCGGGTGCCCGGCGATACATTTGTTCGACCATCTGGACGGCATGGCCAAGCTGGGGCCGACCTATCTGCGCGGTGATTCGCACCCGAATTGGCAGGGCGCCTACGTCATCTACCAGGCGATCCATGAAGCGATCTCGGCAATGCTGCCGATCGGCCCGCCGCTGGCACTGCACCAGTTGGTTGCGACGGTTACCACCTATGGTGGAGATCTGTTCGGCCAATTACCGTCAGATGCCGCCGATGCGTTATCTGCGCCAGTCCAGCTGATGCAGCCGCCGGGCCGCGCCGAAACGGTCGTACAATACACGATCGACCCGGCCCGCCGTGGTGCCGCCCCCTGTCCGCCGCCACAGGAATACATCAACTGGTTCGACACCCGAGAGACGCTGGTCTGGAACCACCAGGATCGCAGTTTGCCGCGCTGCGTGGTGTTCCGGGATTCCACCGCCGGGCGCGTACTCGACTGCCTCGCTGAGCATTTTTCGCGTACCGTTGCGGTGTGGTGGCATGGCTTGGTGGTGGAGGATGTGATCGAGCGTGAAAAGCCTGACATCGTCATCCAGATACAGGCAGAACGCTTCCTGCAACTTATGCCCACGACTCGCCCAACTGTGAAGATGGCGGATATGCAAGCCGCTTTCGCCCATCAGGAGAAGTTGCGCCAGCAGGCTTTAGACCAGGCTGCCGAACAAATCCCCGCCGCCGTGCGAACCTCACCAACGCAGGGCGGTGCCAGCGGAAGCAAATAGTGCACTGACCCAATCATCGGGTTCAGCATACTTCAGAGCATTCATTTGGATTGATCGATCTATTGAGC
>DATJEA010000504.1:0-3902 GCA_035497095.1 Acetobacteraceae bacterium
GCCGGACTGCGGGCTCCGGCGGCGGCATCACTTGGTCTGGCCGGATTTCGGCCTATGAGGGAGGCGGGCACTCGACGTCATGACGTGGACCAACCGGGTGGTCTGGCAGGAAGGCATGTTCCTGCGCGCACAGCATTTTCAGCAGCAGGACCGCTACCTGGAGGCGGTGGTGCGCGGCCGCACCGCGGCGCTGCGGCCGCATCCCTGGGGCATCACCGAGATGCTGATCGACCGCGATCTGCTGGCCACCGGGCGATTCGCGCTGGCCACCGCGGCCGGCGTGTTCGAGGACGGCACGCCGTTCGCGATTCCCGGCGAAACCGACCATCCGGTGCCGCTGGAGTTGCTCGAATCGGCGCGTAACACGGTTGTGTACCTGGCCCTGCCGGTGCGCCAGCCAGGTGCTGTGGAGATCGCCGGCGACGACGGCACCGAGGGCCGCTACACGCTGCAACCGTTCGAAGCCTACGACACCCATTCCGCCTCGCCGCAGCCGGCCGAGCTGCAGGTCGGCCGGCTGCGGCTGCGCTACATGCTGGAGAGCGAGGAGCGCGCCGGCTATCTCTGCATCGGCCTCGCCCGCATTGTCGAGGTCGCCGCCGACAAGCGGGTGACGCTCGATGACCGCTGGGTGCCGCCGGCGCTGATCTGCTCGGCCGCCCCGCCGCTGTCTGGCCTGCTCGCCGAACTGTCCGGCATGCTGAACCAGCGCGGCGAGGCGCTGGCCGCCCGGATGACCGGCACCGGCTCGCGCGGCACCCCCGAACAATCGGATTTCATGCTGCTGCAAGTGGTCAATCGCTGGCAGGCGCTGCTGGCGCACTGGGCCGATTCCGGCAATGTCCACCCGGAGGAATTCTACAGCACGCTGCTGCAAATGGCCGGCGAGTTCGCCACCTTCACCGACACCGCCACCCGCCGGCCGAACACCTACCCGGCCTATCGCCACGACGATCTGCAGCGCAGCTTCGCCCCGGTGGTCGCCGATCTGCGCCGCTCGCTGTCGGCGGTGATCGAGCAGACCGCGATCCAGGTGCCGTTGCAGGAGCGCCGGCACGGCCTCAGGGTCGGCCCGATCGTCGACCGCTCGATCCTGCGCGGCTCGAATTTCGTCATGACTGTGCAGGCCGACATGCCGACCGAGACACTGCGCCGGCTGTTCCCGAGCCAGGTCAAGATCGCCGCCGTCGAGCATATCCGCGAGCAGGTGATGTCGCAGTTGCCCGGCATCGCGGTGCGGCCGCTGGCGGTGGCGCCGCGACAATTGCCGTTCTACGCCGGGGCGACCTATTTCGAACTGGACCGCAACTCGCCGCACTGGGCGCAGATGCAAAGCTCCGGCGGATTCGCGGTGCATGTCTCCGGCGAATACCCCAATCTGCGCATCGAGCTTTGGGCGATTCGCGGCTAGGGCGTATGTTGCGGGCTGAGGACGACGGGCGGAGGAGGGGCGGGTGAGCGACAATCCATTCGAGGAAGACTCCGACCGCACGGTGATCCGCCCGGTTCCCGGCGGCCGCAAACCCGCCCCGGCGGCGCCCCCGGCTGGCGGCGGCGGCTTCGGCGCCGGCTTCCCGCAGCAGCAGCCGCCGATGCAGCCGGCCGCCCCGGCCTACGCCGCACCAGCGACGGTGGCCGACGGCGCCGAGCGCATCACCCTCGGGGCCAACCCGCTCACCGCCGCCGCCGCCCCGCTGCTGCAACTGCTCGCCCGGCTGCGCAATACCGTGAGCCAGCCCGACCCGGCCGATCTGCGCGAGCGCGCCACCCGCGAGTTGCGCGCCTTCGAGCAGCAGGCCCGCGACGCCGGCATCCCGATCGAGCAGCTCCGCCCGGCGCATTACGCGCTGTGCGCCAGCCTCGACGACGTGGTGCTGAACACCCCCTGGGGCAGCAGCGGCGTGTGGGACAGCCGCTCGCTGATCTCCACCTTCCATCAGGAAGTCCGCAGCGGCGAGCGCTTCTTCGACCTGCTCGGCCAACTCCGGCAGAACCCCGGCACCTACCTGTCGGTGCTGGAGCTGATGTATCTCTGCCTGTCGCTCGGCTTCATGGGCCGCTACCGCCTGTCACCGCGCGGCGCCAGCGAGCTGGAGAAGCTGCGCGAAGACCTCTACGCCATCATCATGCGCCAGCGCCAGGCCGCCGAGCCGGCGCTGTCGCCGCATTGGGAGGGTGCCGCCGCGCCATATCGCCCGGCCCGCGCCTCGGTGCCGGTCTGGGTCGTGGCGGTGCTCGGGGTGGCGATCGTCTCCGGCCTGTTCATCTGGTTCTCCGGCAGCCTGAACGCCAAGTCCGACGACCTGTTCGCCCGCATGCTGGCCGCCCCCCCCGCCACCATGCCGGCGATCACCCGCGCCGTCGCCGTGGTGCCGCCGCCGCCACCTCCGCCCGCCCCCGGCCCGCAATTCCTCGACACGCTGCGCACCTTCCTCGCCCCCGAGATCAAGCAGGGCCTGGTCGTCGTGCTGGGCACCGAGCAGGCGCCGCTGGTGCGCATCCGCAACCGCGGCCTGTTCGGCTCCGGCAGCGCCGTGGTGGAGAAGGGCTTCTTCCCGCTGCTGCACCGCATCGGCGAGGCACTGAAGACCGAGCCCGGCCACGTCACGGTGATCGGCTATACCGACAACCAGCCGATCCACACCGTGCAGTTCCCGTCCAACTTCCAGCTTTCCACCAAGCGCGCCGAGGCCGCCAAGGCGATCATCGCCCAGGCCCTCGGCGACACGTCGCGGATCACCGCCGAGGGCCGCGCCGACGCCGACCCGGTGGCCTCCAACGCCACGCCGGAGGGGCGGGAGGCGAATCGGCGCATTGAAGTCTTGTTGCAGCGGCAGGGTTCCTGACGATGGCGTTTCTCCGTTTCCTCGGCTCGCGCTGGTTCCTCAGCTTCATCGGCGTGGCGCTGCTGGCCGCGCTGCTCTGGGTGTTCGGCCCGTTCCTCGACGCGCTGTCCGGCGTGGTGATCCGCGCCGTCCTCATCGCGGTGCTGTTCCTGATCTGGTTCGGTATCAATTTCTGGATCTCCTGGCACCGCCGCCGCGCCGACGCGGTGCTGGCCAAAGGTGCGGCCGAATCGGCGCGCGACGCCACCCAGGCCGCCAGCGCCGAGGAAGCCGCCGCGATGGGCGACAAGCTCACCCAGGCGCTGTCGCTGCTGCGCCGCGCCCGTGGCACCCGCGGCTATCTGTATGAGCAGCCCTGGTACGTGATCATCGGCCCGCCCGGCGCCGGCAAGACCACCGCGCTGCTGAACGCCGGCCTCAAATTCCCGCTCGCCGCCGAGATGGGCCAGGGTGCCGTGGCCGGCGTCGGCGGCACCCGCATGTGCGACTGGTGGTTCACCGAGGACGCGGTGCTGATCGACACCGCCGGCCGCTACACCACGCAGGATTCCGATGCCGCGGTGGACAAGGCCGGCTGGCTCGCCTTCCTCGACCTGTTGAAGCGCACCCGCGCCCGCCAGCCGCTGAACGGCGTCATCGTGGCGATCTCGGTCGCCGACATGGCGGCCGCCCCCCCGGCCGAGCGCCTCGCCCATGCCCGCGCCATCCGCACCCGGGTCAAGGAACTGACCGACCGGCTGGCGGTCAAGGTGCCGGTCTACGCGCTGTTCACCAAGGCCGACCTGCTGGCCGGCTTCACCGAGTTTTTCGACGACCTCGACCGCGAGCGCCGCAACCAGGTCTGGGGCACCACCTTCACGCTGCCGGCCCGCGCCCGCGACGTGCCGGAAGGCGGCGTGCTCGGCGCCTTCCCGGCCGAATTCCAGGCCCTGGTGCAGCGCCTCAACGACCGCCTGCTGGACCGCCTGCAAGCCGAGCGCAGCCCCGAGCGGCGGGCGATGATCGCCGGCTTCCCGGCGCAGTTCGCCACCCTGGAGCAGCCGCTCAGCGGCTTCC
>DATJEA010000505.1:0-4662 GCA_035497095.1 Acetobacteraceae bacterium
GTCCTCACCCAGCACCAGCGTGCTGGCGTCGGCGAGTTTCAGGCCGTCGAGGTCGATCATGCCGGCGCGCACCGCCTCGGCTTTCAACTCGGCGGCCACCAGCCGCGATTGCGCGCGCGCCTCCAGGTCGGCCAGCTTGCGCTCCAGCTCCGCGGCGCGCGCCAGCAGTGCTTCCGAGTCCAGCGTGTCGCTCATGCGGCGTTCTCCGTGCGGATGCGCGCCAGTTCGGCGGCCACATCGTCGATATCGTAGGTGCTGGCGATGGATTTCATCGCGGTCTCGATCGAGAGCAGGCCGCCCCCGATCAGCGTCTGCAAACTCGCGGCGTCCTGCCCGCGCTCCTGCGCACTTGGCGGATACCAGCGCGGCCAGGCCAGCGACAGCGGCGCCTCGGCATCCAGCGCCGGCACCGCCCGCCCGGCGACGGAGAGCGGATAGCGGCGCGCGGCCAGCAGCACCATCCGCGCCAGCCGCAGCAGCGCCGCGCCGTAGCTGACGCGCAGATTATCGGCGAGCCAGATCAGCCCCTGGTTCATCATCTCCAGCGCCCGGCCAGACTGCGCGGCGGCCAGCTTCTCGGGGCTGGCACGGTTGCCGTGCACCCCCTCCAGCGCAAACTCCCTGAGCGTGCGGACGTAATCGATCACCGCCGCCGAGGCCGCGCCGTCGATCTCCAGCAGCTTGGCGTCGCCCTTCTCGCTCAGCACCAGCGCGTTACCGGCGCCGCGCACCAGCGCGCCCTCGACGCCGGCCGGCTCCTTGATCAGCAGGGTCGGATCGGAACTGTATTTCAGCCCCCGCCCGGCCTGGCTCAACTGGTAGTCGATCTCGATCGAGGTCTCCACCGCGCTGCGGAAGGTGCAGCCGCCATCAACCGAATCGCCGCCCGGCAGGTTGCGCACCCAGACCAGCGGCACGAACCCCAGGCCATGCCGCACGCTGCGCGCCGCATCCACCTCCGGCGCGCCGGTCGCCGCCACCGGCCACGGCACGAACCAGGTCTCGTTCTGCTCATCCCAGCGCCGCATGAACCAGTAGTCCGCGCCCGGCTCGGCAATCTCATAGCCCTGCGCTGCCAACACCCGGCCCGGCACCTTGTAGCGCTCCACCACCGAGACCAGCCGATCCGGCGCCAGCGGATCGAATGCCGGCGTCAGATACAGGCTCGGCATCGCGGCAAAGAACACCCGCCCGCCCAGCACCCGCAGCAGCACCGCCACCGACCCCACGCTGCCGCGCAGCGCCGCCTCCATCATCACCTGGTTGAGCCCGGCCGTCTTGGCAATCTCGCCCAGCCAGCCACGAACCTCGCGATCGGCGCTGTCGATGGTCGGGAAATGCCCCTCGCCGAACAGCAGCGCCAGGCTGTCCTCCACCACGATCCGCGCCAGCGGATAGCGCACGCTCGGCCGCCGCTGCCGCAACGGCACATACTCGCCCGCCGCATTGCGCTCGTCGTGAAAGTCGTAGGGCAGCACATCATACAACGTGCCATCCAACACCCGCCCCAACACATCCAGCCGCCGCGTGCGCTCCGGATAGTCCGGGTCGCGCGGGATGAAGCCGCAGAGAGTGGCGAACATGAAGGCTCCCTAAGTAAGCAGCGCTTTTTTGTAAAAAAGCGCGCAAAAAACTTCATCCGCCTGAAACGATGGTGCAGTGGAGAACGCGGAGTCTCCAAACCGAATGGAAAGTTTTTTTGCTTCTTTTTGTTCACAAAAAGAAGACTTCCTTCACCTTGCCAGCAACGCCACCCGCACCCGCCGCGCCGCCAGCGTGGGCGCCGCCAGCAGCGCGTGCGCGCGGGCCAGCGCGTCCACCTGATCGTCCTTGCGCCCCTGCGGAAAGTCGCGCAGTTCGTCGAGAAACGCCTCGTTCCACGCCCCGCGCAGCAGGCTCACATTGCCGGCCTCCACCTGGGCCGCCACCGGCGTCGCCCGCGTCAGCTTGGCCCCGGTCTCCGGCGAGGCCAGCACGCGGTGCCCGGCCAGCAGCCCTTGCAGCCAGGCCACCTGCACCTTGCCGGCCTGTCCGGGGTCCTGCGGCAGCCCGACCGGCACCGAAGCGCCATCCTGCTGCGCGGTCGCCAGAATCGCCGCCGCCACTTCATGCGGCCCGCCGCGCAGCCGCACCACGTCCAGCACGAACAGCCGCCCGTCGCCGTCACGCGCCAGCTTCACGCCGGCCGTCCAGTCCGGGTCGCGCCCGTCCGCCGCCGCCGTCGCCGCCAGATCCCACGCCCGCACCGGCCGCAGCCCGGAAGGCGCCGCGTCCACCACGCCGATCCGATGCGCCGGGAACAGCAGTCCCTCCGGCGAGGTCGGCGCCTGCTGATACAGCGCCTGCCAGACCCGGCTGCCCACCGTCTCGCGCTTGCGCGCCAGCGCCTCGGCATTCTCCCATTTCGGCCACAGCGCCTCGCCGGGCTGGCGCTTCAGCGCATCCCCCGCCTCGGCCAGCGCCGGAAACTTCAACACCTTCCAGGCGTCTCCGGCGGCCAGCAGCCGGCCGCCCAGGTCGTCCTGGTGCCAGCGAGTCATCACCAGCACGATCCGCCCGCCCGGCTTCAGCCGCGTCACCAGTTCGGAGCGATACCAGTCCCACAGCCGCTCGCGCGCCTGCGCGCTGTCGGCCTCGGCATGGCTCTTGATCGGGTCGTCGATCAGCACCAGGTCGGCCCGCCTGCCGGTCATCGGCCCGTCCACCCCGGTGGCGAAATACTCGCCGCCCTCGGTGGTGCGAAACCGATGCGCGGCGTGGCTGTCCCTGGCCAGGCCATAGCCCAGCGCCTCCGCATGCTCGGCCACCAGGTTGCGCAGCGCGCGGCCGAAATGCGCCGCGAGTTCCGCGGTATGGCTGGCCGCGATCACCGCGCTCCGCGGCTGCCGGGCGAACCACCAGGCCGGAAACAGCAGCGAGGCATAGGTGGACTTGGCGCTGCCCGGCGGCATCAGCACGATCAGCCGATCCGTCCCGCGCTCGGCGGCCAGCCCCTGCAACGCCCGCAGCAGGAAGCGATGATGCCGCTCCGGCTGCTGGCCCAGCGGCTTCAGCACCTGCTTGCACCATGCCAGCAAGGTAAGCGGGGCCAGCAAGGTCAGCGGGGGCGCAGTGCGTGGCATCGGCTCTCCGCTGGCGGCAACAAAAAGGCGGCGTGTGGGTTGCCCGCACACGCCGCCGATGATGCAGCGATCTATAGGGTTTTCTGGGGCGGATGGGAAGGAAAAAATGCCGCTATCGGTAAAAATTCCTGAACACCCCGATCCCGCGCCACCGGGCCGGCCAGCGCAGGGCGAAAAATCCTAGCCAATGTGGCGCCGCCTGCCACATTCCCGCCACATTGAAATGGCGTCAAATCAATCACCTATCCTGTCAAGCCGAGATAGCATCTGCAACCTCGCCACAGTCATGCCATGATTGTGCATAGCATCATTTGCCATCGGCCAAGAATTATGGTTGATCTGCCCGCCGGAGCACGGCTGAATGTCGCGGTTTGCCGCGCCTGCGTGCCGCTCCGGATTGGCTCGCGTCGATATATTACGCTGGATGCAATGTCTAGTCTATATCGCTGCAAGATTTAGTTGGCCCGATGCCGCAGGGATTGTCGGGATGGAGAATAGAATGAGCTACCGCGCCAGAATGGCACTACCGGGTGCCGCCTTGTCTTTACTGCTCCTGGCAGCAGCCAACCCGCACGCCGCCCGCGCCGCCTCGCCGCATCACACCACCGTCCGCAAGCCCGTCCATCACGCCGCCCGCCACACCCCCCGCCATCACACCGCGCATACCCAGGCCGAGGCCAACCCGGCGCCGATCTGGTCCGACGCCTCCGGCACCTGGCGGCAGACCGGCACCGCCTCCTGGTATGGCGGCAAGCGCTGGCAGGGCAAGGCGACCTTCAGCGGCACCCCGTATGACGAGCACGACCTCACCGCCGCCCACGCCACGCTGCCGATGGGCAGCAAGGTGCGCGTGGTGGTGGCCGATACCGGCCGCAGCGTCGTCGTCACCATCAACGACCGCCCCGGCACCCGCCGCCGCATCATCGACCTGTCGCGCGCCGCCGCCGCCAAGCTCGGCATCCTGTCCCGCGGCGTCGCCACGGTAACGCTGTTGAAAGACTGATCCGCCCCCTCCCATTGCGCCCCCGCTGCTGCTACCAATGCGGCAGCAACCGAGGCGGAGCATGGGCATGATCGGCGATGGCTGCTTTCCCGCCGGCACCCCGGTCGCGGTGCAGACCGCCTCCGGCCCGCAGCAGCGCCCGATCGAGTCGCTGCACCCCGGCGACAGCCTGCTCACCGCGCATGGCCCGATGCCGCTGCTGGCCGTCGAGCCGCGCGAGCCGCCGCCCAGCCCCGGCGCCGCCATCCGCCTGCTGCCCGGCGCGATCGGCCCCGGCCAGCCGAGCCAGGAGCTGCTGGTCAGCTCCGAACAATTGCTGTTCATCCGCGACGCCGCATTGCCCGAGGGCGTGCTGGCCCCGGCCGGCGCGCTGGTCAACGGCCGCAGCGTGCAGCGCATCCCCCGCCCGGCCGGCCTCGCCTGGTTCGGCATCGCGCTGGAGTCGCACGGCCTGCCGCTGGTCGCCGATCTGCCGGCCGGCTGTCTGCGCGATGCCGGCGGCGCGCTGTCGGCCCGGCTGCTGCCGCCCGGCCCCGG
>DATJEA010000506.1:0-6386 GCA_035497095.1 Acetobacteraceae bacterium
GCGGCGCGCCGCTGGGCCAGGCGCGCGAGTTCGACCTTCCGGACTACGCCAGCGATCCCGAGGGCATGCGGGTTCCGCTGGACGCGCATATCCGGCTGGCCAATCCGCGCACGCCGGAGACCGCCGGCAGCCTGCTGCTGCGCCGGCCATACAGCTACGCGCGCGGGCTGACCCGCGCGGGGCAAATGGATATGGGCCTGCTGTTCGTAGTCTACCAGGCCGATCTCGCCGCCGGGTTCCTGGCGGTGCAGGCGCGGCTGAACGGCGAGCCACTGGAGGAATACATCAAGCCGGTCGGCAGCGGCTATTTCTTCGCATTGCCCGGCGTGACGCGCCGCGGCGGGTTTCTCGGCGAGACATCGCTGGCAGCGTAGCGGAGCCCGCCTAGCCCTCGATCTCCGCCAGCGCCGGCAGCAGGTAATCGGCGAACAGCGCCGGGTTCTCGGCGAACGGGAAATGCCCGATCCCGTGCATCGGCCGGAACCGTGCGCCGGGAATTTTCGCCGCCGTCGCCGCGGACGCCTCCATGGTGCAGGAGTAGTCGTATTCCCCGGTCATCAGCACCAGCGGGCAGCGATTGGTGTCGATGCGGCCGACCCGGCCACGAGCGTCCCACTCCCCCGAATAGAAATGGATGTCGCCGAAAAACACCCCCGGCCCGCTCTGCGCGTAATGCCACAGCACCTCGGCGGCGCACTCGGCCGGGCTCTGCGGCGCCATCAGCCCATGCACCCATTCCGGCACGAACAGCGTCTGGTTGACCTCGGGATGCCAGGCCCAGGCAGTCTGCCGTCCCTCGATATGGTCGCAGGCCTCGCAGGCGATGATGCCGGTGAACGCCTCCGGATGGCGCAGCGCCAGTTCCAGGCAGATCTCGCCGGACATCGAGGCGCCCAGCACGATCGGCTTGTCGAGCCCGGCGGCGGCGATGAAGCCCATGATGATCTCGACATAGCGGTCGGTCGTCAGCTGCCATTGCCCGATCAGCCCGCCGGCCGGCGGCGCGCTGCGGCCATGCCAGGGCAGGTCGAATGCCACCAGCCGATGCCGCGCGGTCACTCTGGCGTCGGCCATCAGGCGATGGAATTGCCGCCCGTCGGCGCCGGCGGTGTGCAGGCACAGCATGTCGCGCCCCTGGCCGGCCCATTCATGGAACACATCGTGCCGCACGCCGCCGATCATCACCGGCAGGTAGCCGCCGCTGACAGTCACCGCCGGCGGCGGCAGCGAGGGTCGCAAGGCCGCCGCCACCGGCAACGCCCGGCCCAGCGCCAGCCATTTGCCGATCTCCAGCACCCGCCGCACCACATGGCAATACTGCGCGAAGGCCAGCATGTCGCCGGTCAGCGACACCTCCGGCACCCGGGCCAGCATCGCCAGGATCACATGATGGTGCCGCGGCGGCAGCGGTTGCAGGAACTTCGCCCAGACCGCATCCGGCGCGGTGAAGCTGAACGCCGGTTCGCCGCCGCCCGCGGTCATCCGCCCCGCGGCGAACGCGAACACCGCGCGGTGCGTCGCCGTGCCGAGCGCGAAGCACACCGCCCACGCTCCGGCGAGCGGCCGCAGCACCGCATCTTCGGCGCAGGCGGCTCGCCAGCGTGCGACAAACCCGTCCCAATCGGCATATGGCCACATGGTGATGCCTCCGTGCGATCGCCATTCCCTCATCGCGGCTTCGTCTCGGGCTGTCAAAGCGGCACCACCGAAATATCGTGGCAGCCACATCGTGACGCTGGCCAAACCGGCCGAACTCGGTGATAGTTAGCGCAACCATAATAACACGCCCCGGGGGAAACCATGACCGACACCACGACCAAGATCGCCATCGGCCGC
This sequence comes from Acetobacteraceae bacterium, assembly GCA_035497095.1. GTDB lineage: Bacteria > Pseudomonadota > Alphaproteobacteria > Acetobacterales > Acetobacteraceae > 70-18. The sequence goes on from DATJEA010000506.1 coordinate 1,837, forward strand.
CGCCCGTTCGTCGCCGGCGCCGGCGGCCTGCTCGGCGCCGTACTGGCCGGCGCCCGCCCGGCACGGGCGCAGAACGCCGCCCGCAAGGCAACGCTGGTGATCGGGCTCGACATCAGCGACTCGATCTCGCTCGACCCGGCCCGGGTGGCGCAATACTCCAACCCGCTGCCCTGCCACGCCGCCTATGATTCGCTGGTCACCTTCAGCCCCGGCGACTACGTCAATCTGAAGCCATCGGCCGCCACCGAATGGCAGATGCTGCCGGACGGCAAGACGCTGCGCTTCAAGCTGCGCCAGGGGGTGAAATTCTCCACCGGCAAGCCGATGACCGCCGAGGATGCGCGGTTCTCGTTCGAGCGGGTGATCAACCTGAAGGATCAGCCACAGCAATACATTGCCACCATCGGCAGCGTGAAGGTGGTCGACGACCACACCATCGACATGACGCTGACCGATCCCACCCAGCCGATCCTGACCATCATCGCCGCCCCCGAATTCATCGTCATGGAGAAGGCGGTCGCCATGGCGCATGGCGCCACCGACGCCGCCGACGCCAAGACCGCCGACAAGGCCACCACTTGGCTCAATGCCAATTCCTGCGGCACCGGCCCCTATCGCATCACCGGCTGGCAGCGCAACCAGTCGATGCAGATGGTCCGCAACGACCATTATTGGGGCGGCAAGCCGGGCTATGAGCGCGTGCTGATCCGCCACATGAGCGAGAGCGCCGCCCAGTTGCTGGCGATCCAGCGCGGCGATATCGACGTCGCCTTCAACCTGATCCCCGAGCAGGTGGCGCTGCTGAAGGATAACAAGGACATCCGCGTCGAGGGCGCCACCAGCCTCGATTTCATCTACATGGCGGTGGTCAACAGCCCGGATAACCCGGCTTTGCAGAAGCAGCAGGCGCGCCAGGCGATCGGTTACGCCATCGACTATGACGGCATCATCAAGAACCTGATCGGCGGCCACGCGGTGCGCCCGGTGTCGTTCCTGCCGGTCGGCGTGAACGGCTCCACCGAGGCGCTGACCAAAAAGATCGGCTTCCGCGAGGACCTGCCGCGCGCCAGGAAGCTGCTGGCCGAGGCTGGGCTGCCGGACGGCTTCAGCTTCCAGCTCGCCTACGGCAAGGCGGCGATCGCCGGCGTTTCGTACGAAAACCTGGCGCAGAAGATCCAGGCCGACCTCGCCCGCGTCGGCATCAAGGCGGAACTGGCGCCGATGGACCAGTTGAATTTGCGCACCATGTATCTCGGCGCCAAGGCGCAGGCGGTGCTGACCTTCTGGAACCCACCGGCGCCGGAAAACCTGCTCTGGGCCGCCGCCAGTATCGACCGTGTCGCCAAGCGCGTGCACTGGGACGTGCCGGCCGCCGTGCGCGCCAATGTCGCCGCCGCGGCGGCCGAGCGCGACCTGGCGAAATCCGCCGTGCTGTGGGAAAAATATCAGCAGGACATGGTCGACGCCGCCAACCAGTTCGTGCTGATCCAGCCGATCTACCAGATCGCGGTGCGCAACAGCGTCACCGGCCTGCGGCTGACCGCGGCCGGCTGGATGGCCGAGCTCGACAAGGCGAAACCGGTCTGATCGGGCCCCTTGGTCGCCACAAGGACGCACCACCGGGATGCTGCGCTACATCGTCTCCCGCCTCGGCATCTCCGTGGTGATGATCCTGCTGGCCACCGTGGTGATCTTCCTGATCGCCAACACGGTGCCGGGCGACCCGGTGTTGATGCAGCTTGGCGATCTCGCCGCCTCCGATCCGGTGCGGGTCGCCGAGTTTCGTGCCCATATGGGGCTCGATCTGCCGCTGTGGCACCGCTACTGGATCTTCCTCTGGGGCCTGCTGCACGGCGATTTCGGCGAGTCGATCGTCTCGCGCCGGCCGGTGCTGCAGGACATCATCGAATACGCGCCGGCGACCGTCGAACTGGCGTCGATCTCGTTCGTGCTGGCGCTGCTGGTCGGCCTGCCGCTCGGCGTGCTGGCCGCGGTGCGCCGGGATAGCTGGATCGATCATGTTGCCCGCTTCGTGTCGCTGATCGGCGTCTCCGCCCCCACCTTCTGGCTCGCCTTCGTGGTGCTGGCGATCTTCTACGGCTGGCTGGACTGGGCCCCCGGTCCGGGCCGGCTCGACCCGGTCTCCTTCCCGCCGACGCCGATCACCGGCCTGCTGCTGATCGACACCGCCTGGGTCGGCGACTGGGCCACCTTCCGCGACGCGGCGGCGCATCTGGTGCTGCCGTCGATCGTGCTGGCCGGCTCCACCCTCGGCCTGATCACCCGCACCACCCGCGCGGCGATGCTGGAATCGCTGTCGCAGGACTATGTCCGCGTCGCCCGCGCCAAGGGGTTGCGCCGCTGGGTGGTGGTCAATGGCCACGCGCTGCCCAACGCCATGCTGCCGGTGGTCACCCTCGGCGGTCTCGCCTATGCCAATCTTCTGGCCGGTGCGGTGATGACCGAGACGGTGTTCTCCTGGCCCGGCCTCGGCCGCTACACCTTCACCAGCGCGGTGGCGGTGGATTTCCCGGCGATCATGGCGATCACCACCATCGTCGCGGTGGTGTTCGTCGCGGTGAACTTCCTGGTCGACCTGTCCTATGCCCTGCTCGACCCGCGGGTGGCCAAGCGATGAGCGGTATCGTCCTACCCGCCATCGCCTCGCCGCGCCGCCGCTGGCTGCGCCGCTACGGCCTGGCCGGCCTGGGTGCCGCGATCATCGTCGCCTGGACGCTGCTGGCGATCTTCGCTCCGTGGGTCACGCCCTACGATGTCAACTTCGTCGATGTCGCCAACCGGCTGCACGCGCCGTCCTGGACCCACTGGATGGGCACCGACCAGTTGGGCCGCGATGTCGCCACCAGGGTGGTCTACGGCGCCCGCATCTCGCTCACGGTCGGCTTCGTCGTGGTGGCGATCGGCGGCACGTTCGGCACCCTGCTCGGCGCCATCGCCGCCTATGCCCGCGGCTGGGCCGAGGAGGCGCTGATGCGCCTCACCGACCTGGTGTTCTGCTTCCCGGCGATCATCCTGGCGATGGCGATCGCAGCAGCCCTCGGCATCGGCACCACCAACACGGTGATCGCCATGCTGGTGGTCTGGTGGCCGAAATTCGCCCGGCTGTCGCGCAGCCTGGTGATCACCCAGCGTTCCATGGAATATGTCGAGGCGGCGCAATCGGTCGGCTTCAAGCCAGGCCATATCCTGATCCGCCAGATCATGCCCAACGCGGTCGGCCCGCTGGTGGTGCTGCTGACGCTCGATGTCGGCAACGCCATCCTGGTGTTCGCCGGCCTCTCGTTCCTCGGCCTCGGCGTGATACCACCGACTGCCGAGTGGGGCTCGATGGTCGCCGACGGCCGCGAACTGGTGCAGCAATGGTGGGTCGCCACCTTCCCCGGCATCGCCATTCTCACCGTGGTGATGGGCTTCAACTTCATGGGCGACGGCTTCCGTGACTGGCTGGACCCGCATGCCCGCAGCCGCTGATCCTCCTCACAAGGCCGGGGCCCTGCTCTCGGTGCGCGACCTGCGCACCTGGTTCCTCACCGACGCCGGCCCGGTCCGCGCGGTCGACGGGGTGAGCTTCGACCTGCACGAGGGCGAGACGCTCGGTATCGTCGGAGAATCCGGCTCCGGCAAATCGGTTTGTGCCAAATCCATCATGCGGCTGCTCGACGAACCGGCCCGCATCGTCGAGGGCTCGATCACGTTTCGCGGCCGCGACCTGGCGAAGCTGGACGAGGAGGGCATCCGCGAAGTGCGCGGCCGCGAGATCGCCATGGTCTTCCAGGACCCGATGACCTCGCTGAACCCGGTGCTGCGCATCGCCAGACAACTGGTCGAGGCGATGACCGCCCACGGCCGCTTCACCAAGGCCGCCGCCGCCACCCGCGCCATCGATCTGCTGCGCCGCATGGGCGTGGCCGCCCCGGAGCGCGCGGTGCGCGCCTACCCGCACCAGTATTCCGGCGGCATGCGCCAGCGGGTGATGCTGGCGATGGGCGTCTCCAACGAGCCATCGCTGATCATCGCCGACGAACCGACCACCGCACTCGACGTCACCATCCAGGCGCAAATCCTCGCCCTGCTGCGCGCCCTCAACCAGGAGATGGGCACTGCCGTCATCCTGATCAGCCACGACCTCGGGGTGATCGCCAATATCTGCTCGCGCATCCTGGTGATGTACGCCGGCGAGGTGGTCGAGGAAGGCGCCCCCGAGGAGCTGCTCACCGACCCCCGCCACCCCTACACCTGGGCGCTGCTGAACGCGGCGCCGCGGATTGACGCCGAGGCCGACGACCGCCGCCTGGTCACCATCGACGGCCAGCCGCCCGACCCCCGCGCCTGGCCGGAAGGCTGCCGCTTCCGCGCCCGCTGCCCGTTCGCGGTGGCCAAATGCGCCGAGCACCCCGAATTGCTGCCGGCCGGCGACAACCGCGCCACCCGCTGCTGGGTCACCCAGCAAGGCGGCGCGCTACGCACCCCCGCCCGCCCGGCGCCGCACCCCACCACCGCGCACCTCGAGGCCGCGACGCCGCTGCTGC
>DATJEA010000507.1:0-2771 GCA_035497095.1 Acetobacteraceae bacterium
CGAACCAGAAGGTCGGGATCGACAGCGCCACCATGGCGCCCACGGTGGACAGCGCATCGAACATCGAGTGCCGGCGCAAGGCCCCCAGCACGCCAATCCAGGAACCGAACACCACCGCGATCAGCGTGCTCGACAGCATCAGTTCGAAGGTCGCCCCCAGATGCGAGGCGATTACCCACAGCACCGGCTGGTTGTCGCGATAGGAGCGGCCCCAGTCGCCGGTGATGAGCCGCCACGCCCATTCGGCGTATTGCAGCGGCAGCGGCCGGTCCAGACCCATCTGGTGCGCCAGTCGCTGCAGGTCTGCTTCCGACATGCCTGGTGTCAGCGCGAACTGCGACAGCGGCCCGCCGGGCGCCAGGTACAAGATCGCGAAGCCGATCATCGAGACGAGCCACAGCAGCAGCAGGCTCTGGCCCAGCCGGCGGATCAGGTATCGCGCCACGCCAGCTTAGCTGGCCCAGTACCAACTGCCGCAATTCCAGCAGTTGGAGAGCGTGTTGATGTTCGGCGTATAGCCCACCAGCCCTTTCTTGGTGCCCTCGATGGTGGCGTACTGGAATATCGGCAGGATCGCGAGGTCGTGGCGCACCTGCTGCTGAATCGCGGTGTAGATTGCCTTGCGCTTGGTCCGGTCGAACTCGGCGATGCCTTCGCGCAGCAATTTGTCCACCTTCGGATTGGCATATTGCGACGGGTTGCGCCCGGAGCCGCCTTTCGCCGGAATGGCCCAGGAAGCAAACCGGTCGGTCACGTCCGGGTCGGGGCCGATCCCGAAAGTCACCCCGATCATCACCGAGTCGAACTTCGACAGCCGGTAGTAGTCGCCCCAGATGACCGCCGCCGGCATATTGCGGATGGTCATGGCGGCGCCGATCGCCTTCCAGTCCTGGATCAGCAATTGCTGCGCCTGCTCACGCGCATGGTTTCCGGCGGTGGTGGAGTTGCTGAAGGCCAGCCGTACGCCACCCTTGGCGCGGATGCCGTCGCTGCCGCGCACCCAGCCGGCGGCATCCAGAATCTGGTTCGCCTTGGCCGGATCGTGCTGTTGCTTCGGCAACGTGCCATCATAGGCCCAGCTTTGTGCCGGCAGAAAGGATTCCGTCGGTGTCGGCAGGCCGTAATAGATCGCGTCGATGATCGCCTTCTTGTTCATGCCGTAGTATAGCGCCTCGCGCACCGCGCGATCCGCCAGTTGCGGCTTTTCGAGATTCGGCGTGATGCTTTCGACCGAGGCCGAGGGATTCACCGAGATCACCCGGTTCGCCAGCTTCTTCGCCTCGGCATAATGGTCGGGCGAGATGCCCTGGATCGAGGTGTAGTCGATCTCGCCGGTGCGGAACTGGGTATACATCACCGTCATGTCGGGGATGTACTTGAACACCAGCCGCTCCAGATACGGCCCGTCGCCGAAATAATGCGGGTTGGCGCGCAGCAGCAGATGGTCGCCGGCGACCCGTTCGCCCCAGACGAACGGGCCGGTGCCGACCGGCGCGTTGTTGAACGGCGCGTCGTTCGGGTCAGCCACCGCGCCGAGAATGTGCTTGGGCACCAGGAAGGTCCAGGCGAGGCGCGAGATATACACCGCGTTGGCCTCGGCCATCTTCCAGGTGATCTCGTGCGGCCCCACCACCGTGATGTCGCGCACCTGATCGTGCCCGGCACGGCTGCCGGTGCGGAATTTCGGGTTGTTGATCAGGTCGATGGTGAACTTCACGTCCTCGGCGGTGAACGGCGTGCCGTCGTGCCATTTGACGTCGTCGCGCAACTTCACGCGCCAGCTCAGCCCGTCGGCCGAGATGCCGCCATTCTCGAGGCTCGGCACTTCCTTGGCCAGCATCGGAGTGAAGCTGCCATCAGGCAACACGCCCCAGAGCGGGCTGAACAGGTTCCACCATACCCCCTGATCGACTTCGATCGCCGGCATCAGCGGGTTGAAACGGGTGGGCTCTTGCGACAGGCCGACGATCACCTGGCCTTTCGGCGCTGCCGGCGGTTTGCTGGCGCCCTGCGCCCGCACTCCCGTTCCCAGCAGGGCCGCGCCGGTGACCCCGAGCAGCGTGCGGCGATGAAGCGAGGGAAGCACGGGAATTGCCATTGCAGCCTCCGGTTTCCTTGATCTTGCAACCCTACAGTCGCATTTGTCGCGTGGTCAACGAATACGCGCTACGGACCGCGATTCTTTTGCGGCACGGATGAAATCATATTCGGTTTACAGTGCCGCTGGTGTGGGTGCAGAGTTTGCCTCGCCGCCACGAGGATGCCCCGATGCGCCAGCCGCTCGACACGATTCCCAGCGACGACGTGCTGCCCGCCTCCGCCGACGTCGTGGTGATCGGTGGCGGCATCGCCGGCACCAGCGCCGCCTACTGGCTGGCGCGGCGCGGCGTTTCGGTGGCGCTGCTGGAAAAGGGGCAGGTCGGCGGCGAACAGTCCAGCCGCAACTGGGGCTGGTGCCGCCAGGCCGGGCGCGACCATGGTGAGATTCCGCTGATCCGCCACAGCGTGGAGATGTGGGCCAACATGGCCGAGGAGATTGGCGCCGATGTCGGCTGGGCGCGGTCGGGGGTGCTGTTCGTCAGCGACGATGAGGCCAAGCTCGCCGAATGGGAACGCTGGTCCGGTTATGCCGCCACCCACCAGGTACACGGCCATATGCTGGGCAGCGCCGAAGTGGCGGCGCTGCTGCCGGGGGCGAGCCGGCAATGGCGCGGCGGCATGCACACGCCGAGCGACGGGCGCGCCGAGCCGAGCAAGGCGGTGCCGGCCAT
>DATJEA010000508.1:0-8320 GCA_035497095.1 Acetobacteraceae bacterium
ATCACCCAGAACGCGCCGCGGATGGTTTTCAGCTTCTGCTTGATGGTGAGTGAGACGAAATTCGCGTCCGGCCGCCAGCCGGCCTTTGGCGCGTGCCAGATCACGAACACCAGGAACACCAGCACGTTGAGGATCCCCGGCACGATGCCGGCGAAAAACATCCGCCCGATCGAGACATTGACCATCGAGGCGTAGATCAGCATGGCGATCGACGGCGGAATCAGGATCGCGGTGGCGCCGGAGGCGGCGATCAGCGCGCCGGAGAAGCCGTCGCGGAAATGCTGCCGCCGCATCCCCTCGGTGCCGATCCGCCCGATCGCCGCGGCATCGGCGGCGGACGAGCCCTGCACGCCGGCGAAGATGCCGGTCGCCACCACGCAGGCCGCCCCCATGCCGCCGCGCACCCGGCCGACCAGCGCCATCGCCACGTCGAAAATCTTGTCGATCAGCCCGCCGGCCGACAGCAACTCGGCGGCGAACAGGAAGAACGGAATCGCCAGCAGCGTGAAGCTCTGCACGCTGTCCAGCATCACGTCCGGAATCAGCGTCAGCGGCGCCAGCCCGAGAATATACAGCGTCGCCACCGACGCGGTGATCAGCGCGAAGCCCACCGGCATGCCGATCAGCAGCAGCGCCAGCAGGAGCAGGAACGGGATGACGATCATCGGGGGCCGCCTTTACGCCGCGTGCGGGAAACCAGGATCACGGCCCGCCGCCGCGCCGCCAGCCGGCGACCGCCTCGGCCAGCAGATGCAGGATGGTGATGCCGAGGCCGACCGGCAGCGGCAGCAGGATGATCCATTGCGGCATGCCGAAAATCTCGATGTTGGTCTCGCCGATCGCATAGGTCTGCTGCACGATGGAGACTGACCCGGCCAGGATCAGCGCCAGCACCGCGGCGGTGATCAGCGTCCAGGTGGCATAGGCCAGACGCTGAATGGTGCGCGAGGCCAGGGTGATGAACATATCGGCCGCGACATGCCCGCCCTCGGCGACCAGCGCGCCCATGCCGAGAAAGGTCATCCAGCCGAGCATCGATTCCGGCAGTTTCAACACCCAGTCGGCGGTGGAATGGCCGGTGTTGCGGGCGATGATGGTGTAGATGGTGATGGCCAGCGAAATCAGCAGGATCACCCCCGCCAGGCCGACGAACACCGAGGCGATGCGCCGGGCAGCGCCTCGGTGGACGGCATCGGGCGGCCGGCCTGGCTCAGTCCCGCCATGGGATGTCGCTTCGGTCATGCCGCCCGCTCCCGCGTTCCGCTCAGTCGCCGGTTCCGTTCAGTCGCCGGCCCTGCTCAGTCGCCGGTGATCGCACTGACCGCCGCATCGCCGAACTTGGCGCGCATCTTGGTGATGGTCGGCTTCATCGCCGCCTGGAACGCCTTCACCTCGGCCGGGTTCTTGGCCACGTCGTTGACCTCGCCGCCGCCCTTCTTCACCGCCGCCTCATACTCCGGCAGGTTGGCCCACACATCGGTGTCGTATTGCTTGGCCAGCTTCACCGCCAGGTCGCCCATGATCTTGCGGTCGGCTTCCGGCTGGGCGTCCCACCACGCCTTGTTGGCGACCCAGAAATAGGCGCCATAGCTGGGGAACACCATGACCTTGGGCGCCACTTCCCACATCTTCTCGTTCACGAACGCATCGAAGGTGGTGTAGACGCCGGTGATGGTGCCCTGTTGCAGGCCGGAATAGACCTCGTTCAGCGGCAGCGTGACGGTCGACGCGCCCATCCCCTTCAGCCCATCGACCACCACCGGATGGCCGGAGGTGCGGATCACCAGCCCCTTGAAGTCGGCCGGCTGCTTGATCAGCACCGACTTGGTGGCGATCACGAACGGGCCTTCATCGAAGAACGCCAGCACATGGAAGCCGGCCTTCTCCAGGTCCTTGCGGATCAGGTCGGATTTATTGCCGTCGAGATAGGCGTGCAGCGCGTCGGGGTTGTCGAAGCCGAACGGCAGTTCCAGCAGGTCGGCCTTGTTGGTGTAGCCGGTGAAGGCGCTGTTCGGCTCGTTGGTCATCTGCACGTTGCCGAGCAGCACCGCCTTGGCCGCCTTGGCGCCGTCGTAGAGCTGCCCGCCCGGATAGATGGTCACCTTGTATTTGTTGTTGGTGGCCTTGGCGAGTTCATCGCCGAAGGTCTGCACCATCTTGCCGCGCAGCGTGTCGATATTGACCTTGAACGGGAATTTGATTTCGGTCTGCGCCTGAGCCTGGGCCGGCGTGGCCAGCATCGGCGCCGCCAGCATCGGCGCGGCCAGCAGGCACAATCCAGCCGCGGCCTGCAAAATACGCTTCATGGTATGGATCCTCCCGATTATTGAAACTTTTTCGCAACGACACCCGGCTGGCCGGTGAATAGTCACAAACAGACATATCAACTGTGCCCCGCCGCCGCAACACGACCGGCGCCGGCATCGAGAGGGGGGAGTGGCGCAGCGGCGCCGACTGGCCAATGATACGCGGCAGAGGGAATTCCAGGAGTCCGACCAATGCCGATCGACGATGCCAGCCTGCTCGCCGCCTTGCGCAAACCCGATGCGATGAGCGCCGTGTGCGCCGCCGCCGGCGCCAGCGAGGCCGAGTTCACCGCCGCCCGCGACGCCTTCCTGGCTCGCCACGCCCGGCCGCAGGACCGCCAGTTCGCCGCGGCGGTGCGCGGCCGGGTGGAGATCGTGCGCGACCGCGCCGGCGTGCCGCATATCAAGGCCGGCGACAGCGAGGATCTGTATTTCGGCCTCGGCGTGGCGATGGCCGAGGATCGGCTGTGGCAGATGGACCGGCTGCGCCGCCGCGCGCTCGGCCGCCAGGCGGAGGTGCTGGGGCAGGCCTATCTGGCCAGCGACATCGCCCATCTGACCGTCGGCATCGACCGCGTCAGCGCCAGCGAGGCGACCCGCATCGACGGCAACACCTATCGCCTGGTCGCCGCCTTCGTCGCCGGCATCAACCGCCAGATCGAGGCGTTCGGCACCGTGCTGCCGGTGGAATTCACCCTGCTGAACTATGCGCCCAGGCCGTTCACCGTGCAGGACGTGGTGGCCACAGCGCGCGGGCTGTGGTGGTCGCTGAACGGGCGGATCGACCGGCTGTCGGCGGCCGAGGCCGCGCGCTTCATGCCGACCGAGGCGCTGCGCGCGCTGTATCTGACCCCCGAGGCGTCCGAGCATCTGGTGGTGCCGGGCGGGCGTGGCGGCTTGCATACCGGCACCGACGACGCCACCGGCAGCAACAACTGGGCGGTGACCGGCGCGCGCACCGGCAGCGGCCATGCGGTGCTGGCCGGCGACCCGCACCAGCCGTTCTGGGTGCCCGGCTCGTGGTACGAGTACGCGGTGCACGGCCCGGAAGACGATGCCGCCGGCGCCGGCCATCCCGGCGTGCCCGGCCTGTGGTGGGGCAGCAACCGCGCCATCGCCTGGAGCCTGACCAACAACGCCGCCTCCTGCCGCGACCTGTACCGCGAGGTGGTCGACCCCGCCGACCCCGGCCGCTACCGCGACGGCGACCAGTGGCGGCAGTTCGAGCAACGCGCGCTCAGCATCCCGGTGCGCGGTGCCGCAGCGCACGCGCTGGTGGTGCGCGAGACCACCCGCGGGCCGATCGTCAACGCCCTGGTGCCGGCGGTGACCGAGGGCGGCGACCCGCCGCTCTCCTTGCGCTGGGTCGGGCACGAGCATCTGGACGATCTGCGCGCCAGCATCGCGCTGGCCCGCGCGCGGGACTGGAAGGGCTTCCGCGCCGCGCTGGCCGACTGGTCGGTGGCGGTGTTCAACTACGTCTACGCCGACCGCGACGGCAATGCCGGCTACCAGATGTCCGGCCGGGTGCCGGTGCGCGGCCGGGTGGTGGCCGGCTACCGCGACGCCGACAACCCGGATGATCGCTGGCTCGGCCATATTCCGTTCGAGCGGCTGCCGCATGAATACAACCCGGCGCGCGGCTACGTCGCCAGCGCCAACCAGCAGATCGTCGGGCCGGAGTTCACGCCGCCGATCTACGGCGCCTACTCGCAGGGCCATCGCGGCGTGCGGATCGACCAGGTGTTCGCGGCGCAGCCGAAATCGGGCCGAACCGAGACAATTATGCTGCAGAACGATATCCGCAGCGCCCGCGCCACCCGCATGGTACCGCATATACTCAACCTGCTGCAGACCAGCACCGCGCCGGACGCCAAACTGGTCACCGGCCTGCTCGGCGGCTGGAGCGGCGACTACAGCCAGGACAGCGTCGCCGCGACGATGTTCGAGACGCTGATGTTCCACTGGCAGCGCGCCGTGCTGGCGCTGCATCTGCCGGACCGGCTGCTCAATCTGGCGCAGCAGCAGACCGGGCTCGCCATGTCCCTGCTGGAGCAGCCGAAACTGGCCTATTTCCCCGACGGCACCGCGGCGAGGCTCGCGGCGACCTGCACGCCGGCGGTGGCGGCCTTGCGCGAACGGCTGGGCGAGGCGCCGTCCGGCTGGAACTGGGGGCGGGTGCATGTGGCGCACTGGAAGCACCCGGCCTCGACGCCGAGCAATTCGGCGGCGCTCGATATCGGCCCGGCCGCGCTCGATGGCGGATCGCATACGGTGCGCAACACCGGCGGCGAATTACCCCCGCATAACGCGTTTTCCGGCGCCGAATACCGCATTGTGGTCGATTTTTCGGCCCCTGAATCCTTCCTGGCGGTGCAAAATATCGGCAATTCCGGCGTTCCCGGCAGCCCGCACTACGCCGACCAGTTCGGCCCCTGGCAGCGCGGCGAATACCATGAGGTGCAGTTGCGCATGGACAAGGTGGAGGCGGAGAGCCGGACGGTGATTACGCCCGGCTAGCAGTTGGGCCGAACGCCTTCATGAAGGTATCGACCGCGGCGGCCACGGTGGCGGCGATGTCGGCCTCGCTGTGGTCGTCGGCGAGGCCGAGGGTGGCGCGCATGAACAGGCTGACGCGCAGCAGTGCGGCGAACTGATCGGCGGCGATCAGCGGGTCCGGCACCGCGAGATGGCCGGCGGCGGTCTGCTCGGCGAGCCAGACGCTGAACCGGTCGAGGAAGCGTTGCGGGCCGTTGGCCATGAAGGCGCGGCCGAGCTCGGGGAAGCGGCTGCTTTCGGCCACCGCGACGCGGTAGATCGCCTGGGTATGCGGCCGCATCAGGAAGGTGAGCACGCGGGTGCCGATGGTGACGAGCGCCGCCCTTATGTCGCTGACTTCGGCCGGAAAGCTGCTCTCCAGCGCGGTGTTGCGCTGGCAGGCCTCGCCGACGATGGAGGCGAACAGCATGTCCTTCGAGGTGAAATGCGCATACAGCGTCGCCTTGGAGACGCCGGCGGCGCGGGCCACCGCGTCCATGCTTACCTTTTCGTAGCCATGCGCCATGAACAACTCGGCCGACGCCTCGATCATCTGCCGGCGTTTGGGCGACGAGTCGGTAGTGGTGGACTGCGAGTCAAGGGCGATTGTCATGCTCCTCATGTGGGCCGCGCGGCCCGGTCGCGTCAAGGATAAAAGTGAACTGGACGGTTCAGTTTATTCTTGACGCACTGCACCATGACGCCCATGTTCCGCCGATCAGACTGAACCGTTCGGTTTAGCCGTTCCGCACCCCGGCCAGCGCGCCCGGATGGAGCCAGCCGCCATGAACGCCGTTGTCGAGAAGCCGATGCCCGATACCAATCTGCCGCAGCAATCCGTGCCGCAGCCGGCCATGAGCCCGTCGCCGGAGGATACCCCGCCCGCTGCCCCGAAGCGCCGGATGCGCAAGCTGCGGCTGCCGCTGGCGATTATCGCGGTGATCGCGATCGGGCTTGCCGCCAACTGGTGGGTCACCGAGGGGCGCTGGATCGAGAGCACCGACAACGCCTATATCCAGGGCGACATCGCCGTGCTCAGCCCGCGCGTCGAGGGCAACGTGGCCAGGATCCTGGTCGGCGACAACCAGCGCGTGACCGCCGGCGAGCCGCTGATCGAGCTGGACCCGGCCGACCTTACCGCCAGGCTGGCGCAGGCCAAGGCCGGCGTCGGCGAGGCGCGGGCCGGGCTGCTGATGGCCCGGCGCCAGGTGACCCAGGCGCGCTCGATGATCGCGCAGACCGTGGCGGCGATCGACCAGGCCGAGGCCGAGCAGGTGCGCGCCAGTGCCGACGCCAGGCGCTCGGCGTCGCTGGCCGGCGCCGGCTGGACCTCGCGCCAGGCCAATGACCTGTCGGTGGCCAATGCCCGCAAGGCCGAGGCGGCGCTGGACGCGGCGCGGGCGCAGAAGGCGTCGGCGCAGGATTCCTTGCAGGTGGCCGAGGCGCAGGCGGTGCAGGCTGAGGCCAAGCTCCAATCCGCCGAGGCCAATGAGAAGCTGGCGGAAAACAACCTGTCCTATGCGGTGATCCGCGCGCCGTTCGACGGCATCGTCGGCAATCGTGCGGCGCAGCTTGGCCAGCATGTGGTGCCCGGCCAGAACCTGATCGCGGTGGCGCCGCTGGCCGGCAAGCTGTACGTGACCGCCAATTTCAAGGAAACCCAGCTGCGGCTGATCAAGCCCGGCCTGAAGGTGCGGCTGATCGCCGATATCGACACCGGCGCCGAGGTGGACGGCCATGTCGCCAGCATCGCGCCGGCCACCGGGGCGCTGTTCTCGCTGCTGCCGCCGCAGAACGCCACCGGCAACTTCACCAAGGTGGTGCAGCGGGTGCCGGTGAAGATCGCCATCGACCCGGCCGACGTGGCGCGCAACCCCTGGCTGCGCGCCGGGCTGTCGGTGACCGCCGAGGTGGATACCCGCGGGCCGGACGCCGAGCGGCTGGGCCTGATGGGCACCGCGGCGGCCACCCTGCACCTGTCCGACAGCCAGTGAGCGCGCCATGGCCGCGAACATCGCAGATCGGCCGATCACCGACCCCAATGCGCTGACCTGGCGCGACTGGATCGGGTTCATGTCCATGGTGTTGGGCATGTTCATGGCGATCCTGGATATCCAGATCGTCGCCGCCTCGATCGGCGAAATCCAGGCCGGGCTGTCGGCGAGCCCCGATGAAGTCGCCTGGGTGCAGACCAGCTACCTGATCGCCGAGATCGTGATGATCCCGCTGTCCGGCTGGCTGGCGCGGCTGCTGTCGACGCGGGTGCTGTTCACCATCAGCGCGCTGGGCTTCACGCTGTTCTCGTTTCTCTGCGCGCTGTCCACCGACCTCAACACGATGATCTTCTTCCGCGCGATGCAGGGTTTCCTCGGTGGCGCGATGATACCCACCGTGTTCTCCGCCTCGTTCACCATGTTCCCGCGCAGCCGGCAGGCGCAGATTTCGGTGCTGATCGGGCTGACCGCGACCATGGCGCCGACCATCGGCCCGACCTTGGGCGGCTGGCTGACCCAGGCGCTGTCGTGGCACTGGCTGTTCCTGATCAACGTGCCGGTGGGGCTGTTGGTGGCCGGCAGCGTGTTCCGGCTGGTGCATATCGACCGGCCGGACCACAGCCTGCGCCACAGCTTCGACCTGTTCGGCCTGATGCTGATGGCGGCCTTCCTCGGCAGCGTGGAATATGTGCTGGAGGACGGCCAGAAGAATGACTGGTTCTCGGATACCTCGATCCTGACGCTGACGGTGGTGGGCACGCTCGCCGGCACGCTGTTCTTCTGGCGGATGCTGACGCGGCCCAATCCGCTGGTCGATCTGCGCGCCTTCACCAACATCAACTTCGCGTTCGGCTCGCTGTTCAGCCTGGTGATCGGCGTTGGGCTGTACGGCGCGGTCTATGTGGTGCCGGTGTTCCTCGCCCGGGTGCGCGGCTTCGACAGCCTGGAGATCGGCCGCATCATGGCGATCACCGGGGTGATGATGTTCGTCTCGGCGCCGGTGGCGGGCAAGCTCTCCAAACTGATGGATTTGCGGGCGATGCTGGCGTTCGGGCTGATCACCTTCGGCGTCTCGGTGTGGTGGCTGGCGCATCTGACCAGCGAATCGGCCTACTGGGAGCTGCTGCTGCCGCAAGGGCTGCGCGGCTTCTCGATGATGTTCCTGTTCCTGCCGGTCAATACGCTGGCGCTGGGCACCATGGCGCCGCATGAACTGAAGAACGCCTCCGGCCTGTATAACCTGATGCGCAACCTCGGCGGCGCCATCGGACTGGCGCTGATCACCACCATCACCGTGCAGCGCGACGCCGCCCATGTGCTGCATCTGCAGGAGCAGGTGAACTGGGCGCGGCCGGGGGCCACCCAGTTCCTGCACGGCCTGACCCAGGCGCTGACGCCCGATCTGGGAGTTGCTGCGCCCAAGGCGGCGCTGGCGCAGGTCGCCGCCCTGGTGCAGCGCGAGGCGCTGACGCTTACCTATAA
>DATJEA010000509.1:0-19218 GCA_035497095.1 Acetobacteraceae bacterium
CAGCCGGCGCAAGACGCCTCGGGGTTACGGATTATTCAGGGGATGTCGCCTGCGGCGTCGTCTCCGGAGCGTAATTCGCGGCGGGGCGGACGATCAGCACGGTGCCGCTGACGCCGACCACCTGCAGCAGCGTGCCGGGCGCGGGCGGCGGCAGGTCGGCGGGCAGCCGGGCCGACCAGTCGCTGTCGCCCAGACGCACCCTCCCCTCGCGGCCGTTGAACGACAGCGCATGGGCGGTGCGGCCAACCAGGCCGGATTCGGCGGTGTTGATGGTGCGCGCCTGGCGGGAGGCGCGGTGCCGCAGTTGCAGCGCGCCGGCGATGGCCAGCGCCGCCAGCACGCCGAACGCCAGCACCTCGACGGCGAAGGGCGGATCGGCCAGTTGCACCAGCACCCCGGTGCCCAGCGCGGCGAGGCCGAGCCAGAACAGGAACACGCCGGGGAGCAGCACCTCGGCCACCAGTAGCACCAGCCCGCCGGCCAGCCAGAGCAGCGCCTCGCTCATCGGTCTCAGGCCGAAGGGGTAGGCGGCACGGAGGCGGAGGGGCGGATATACGGCGCGGCGGCGGCTGGGCCGGGCAAGGGGCCATCGGGCACCACGCGCAGCAACTCCATCGCCTGGGTGATGCCGCCGGCGATGGCGCTGGCCTCCATCGGCACCACCACCAGGCGGCTGTTCGGCGAACTCGCCATCAGGCCGAACGCTTCGATGTATTTCTGCGCGATGAAGTAGCGCAGCGCCGGCTCGCCGTTATCGGCGGCGGCCTTGGCGACCGCGTTGGTGGCGGCCGCCTCGGCATCGGCCAGGCGTTCGCGGGCCTCGGCGTCGCGGTTGGCGGCCTGCTGGCGGCCCTCGGCGGCCAGGATCAGGCTTTGCTTGCCGCCCTCGGCGCGCATGATCTCGGCCTGCCGCTCGCCATCCGCCTTGGTGACGGCGGCGCGGCGCTCACGCTCGGCGGTGAGTTGCAGGTTCATCGCGCGGATCAGGTTCTCCGGCGGCTCGATGCGGCGGATCTCGACGCGGCTGACCTTGACGCCCCACGGGGTGGTGGCGCCGTCCAGGATGTCGAGCAACTGGGTGTTGATGCGCTCGCGCGACGACAGCGCGGCGTCCAGCTCGATCTCGCCGATCACCGCGCGGATGTTGGTCATCGCCAGGGTGGACAGGCCGACCGCGAGGTTGGTGATCTGGTAGGCCGCCTTGGACGGCTCCATGATCCGGTAGTAGATCACCCCGTCGACCGTGACCGTGGCGTTGTCGCGGGTGATGACGCTCTGCTCGGGGATATCCAGCACCTGCTCCTGCACGTTCAGCTTGCGGCCGACCTGGTCGATGAACGGGATCAGGAAATTGAGGCCCGGTTGCAACTCGCGGGTGAAGGCGCCGAAGCGCTCGACGGTCCAGATCATGCCCTGCGGCACGGTCTTGGCGCCGGCGAACACCGTCACGATCACCAGCACCAGCACCAGTGCCCAGAATATCCCGAAGCCGGCTATCATGGTCGTGTTCTCCCGTTGCGCCATCAGGCGTACGCGCGGGAGCGTAGCATATCGTATGCGAAAAGGGAGATACCGGGATGGTGATCGGCGCGCGCACCGCGTTGACGGTGGATCTGACGGGATTGCGGGTGGCGATCACCGGGGCGGCCGGCGGCATCGGGCGGGTGATGGCCGACTGCTTCGCCAGTTGCGGGGCGGCGGTGTTCGTCTCGGACATCGATGCCGCAGCACTGGCTGCCTGCGGCCATGCCGGGCAGCTGGCGGATGCCGGTGACGCGGCGGCGATGGAGGGCTTCGTCGATGCGGCGGTCGCGCAGCTCGGCGGGCTCGACGTGCTGGTCAACAATGCCGGCATCGCCGGGCCGACCAGGAAGATCGAGGACATCACGCCGGAGGAGCTGGACGCCACGCTGCGCATCGACCTGGCGGCGATGTTCCATACCGCGCGGCGGGCGGTGCCGGCGCTGCGGGCGGCCGGCGGCGGCAGCATCATCAACCTGAGTTCGGCGGCCGGGCGGTTCGGCTTTCCGCTACGCAGCCCCTACGCGGCGGCGAAATGGGGCGTGGTGGGCTTCACCAAGACGCTGGCGATCGAACTCGGGCCGCAGGGCATCCGGGTCAACGCGATCCTGCCGGGATTGGTGGACGGGCCGCGCATCCGGGCGGTGATCGCGGCGAAGGCGGCGGCGGCCGGGATCAGCGAGAACGAGCAGACCGATCGGGCGGTGGCCACCACCAGCCTGCGCTGCTTCGTCAGCCAGCAGGACATCGCCAACATGGCGCTGTATCTGTGCAGCCCGTTCGGCGCGACGATCAGCGGCCAGGCGCTGGCGGTGGATGGCGACATGCAGGTGCTGATCTGATGCCGTCTTCCGCCGCCATGATCACGGGCTGGTGATGGCGCCGCCGACCGCGCCGATGCCGCCGCCGACCAGCGCGCCGGTGCCGACATTGCCGTGGGTGACCGCGGCGACGCCGGCGCCGGCGCCGGCACCGAGCAGGCCGCCGGTAACACCGCGGGTCAACGGATCGCCACCGCATGCGGCCAGCGACAGCAGACCCAAGGAGATGATGGCGGCGCGTGCGATATTACTCATGATCGCGGTTCCTTATGTTGCGTTGCAGAGGTGGGTTCGGGTGATCGGATTCTCAATCACCTCACGAATTCGTTTTTCTCGTCTGCGCGTGTTGTATGGCCTTTCTATGGCGTTGCTTGTCGGCGGCGCCGGAGTCCCGGTCTTATCCGGCCCCATCTTGCCCGGCCTGGGCGGGCACGATCCGCGCGTGCGGCAGGACCCGGCGGCCTGGCCGTGGCGGGCGGTGGCGCGGTTGCAGATTCCCGGTGCCGGCCGCTGCACCGCGTTTCTGGTGGCGCCGCGGGTGGTGCTGACCGCGGCGCATTGCCTGTATGTGAGGCGGGCCGGGCATTTTGCCCCCGCGCAATCGGTGCATGTGCTGACCGGCTACGGCGCTGGCCGGTTCGCCCGGCATGCGGTGGCGACCGGCTATCGGCTGGCGCCGGGCTACGATCCGCGCCATGTGCCGCCGGATTTCGGCGCCGATGTGGCGGTGGTGACGCTGGATCGTGCAATGGCGGCGCCGGGCGAGGTGCTGCGTGTGGCGCAGGGCGAGGCGCCGTCTGCCGCGATGCTGGGCGGCTACAACCAGGATCGCGCCGAGGTGATTGAGGCCGACCCGGCCTGCGCGGTGCTGGGCGGCGCGCTCGATGCCGCCGGCCGGCCCTTGCTGCGGCATGACTGCGCCGCGACCCGTGGCACCAGCGGCGCGCCGCTGCTGGTACGCACCCAGGGCGGCTGGCGGGTGGCCGGCTTGCAGGTGGCCGCCGCCAACGGCCGCGCCTCAGGCATAGCCGTGCCGGCCGCCACGCTACGCGAGGTGCTAGCCGCGTCGCCTTTGGAATAAAGAGCTTTTCCGCTTCTTTTTGTTCGCAAAAAAAAGACCTTACTTCGCTGCCCCCGCCAATACCCGCCGCGCCAGCATTTCGCCGATGCAGCCATCCAGCCGCGCCATCGCCGCGCGGCGCTGCGGCTTCGGGGTTTGATCGATGTTGAACAGCCCGGCCTGCGCCCAGCCCTGCATCAGGCCGTAGCGGTCGAGCACCGCGGTGCCGGAGCCGTCGGCGGCGCCGTCGGCCAGGGTGGCGAAGATCGCGGCGCGGTACGGCGCGAGATCGGCGCGCGCCTCCAGCAGCGCGCTGTACAGCGGATCGACCAGCACCAGGTCGGCGTGACTGTCATGCACCAGGCGTTCGCCCTCGGCGACGGTGCCGGCGAAGGCGGCGGGCGGCACGCGGCGCACCGCCTCCATGGTGCCGGTCTGCCACACCACCAGGGCGAAGCGCCGGGCGGCCAGTTCGCGGTGCAGCAGCGCGAGCATGGCGGTGGCCATCTCGCCGCGCCGGCCATGCACGGTGAGCTCGACGCGCAGGCCGGGCCGGGCGGCCTGGAGCGCCGCCGCCATCGCCTCGGGGAAGCCGCCGGAGGGGCGGTCATGGCCGCCGAGCACGGTGGCGGAGCCGACCACCAATACGTCGAGCCGCGGCGATTCGCCGTCGAGCGATGCCGCCACGCGGGGCAGCGCGGCGGTGCCGGCGGCGCTGGGCAACGGCAGGTCGCAGGCGGCACGGGCGGGCCCGGGCGGCAGGGCAAGGGCGCTGGCCAGCAGCAGGCCGGCGAGCAGCGGCGAACGCGGACGAATTTTCACGCCAGCCGCCCTATCAGCAGCGCGGCCGGTCGGCAATGGGGGATTTGCCGCGATGCCACCCGGCATGCTACCGGCGCGGCCATGTCCGGTGCAGACCCATGCTGAAACGTGTGCTTCGACACCGGATCGTGCAGGGGCTGCTGGCCTGGCTGGTGGGGCATTATCTAAGCTTCGCGCTGTGGAGCACGCGCTGGACGCTGGACGGCGCCGAACATCTGGCGCCTTGCCTGGAAGGCCGGCCGATGGTGGTGGCGTTCTGGCATGAGCGGCTGGCGCTGATGCCGGCATTGTGGCTGCTGGCGCGGCGGCAGGGGGTCGGGCGCGGCGTGGCGGTGCGGACGCATGTGCTGGTCAGCCGCAATTTCGACGGGCGGTTGATCGGCGCGGTGATGCGGCGATTCGGGGTCGATGTGGTGCATGGCTCAACGGCGCGCGGCGGCGTGGACAAGGGTGGTGCGGCGGCTTTGCGCGGATTGCTGGACGGCCTGGCGCACGGCAGCAATGCGGTGGTGACGCCGGATGGGCCGCGCGGCCCGCGCCGGGTGGCCGCCGCCGGCGTGGCGCAACTGGCGGCGCTGGCCGGGGTGGCGGTGTTGCCCTGCGCCGGGCAGACCAGCCGCAAGCGGGTGCTGGGCACCTGGGACCAGATGGTGCTGCCGCTGCCCTGGGGGCGCGGCGTGCTGGTATGCGGGCCGCCGGTGCTGGTGAGCCGCGAGGACGCCGCCGCAGCGCTGCCGGCGATCACCGCCGGGCTGGACGCGGCGGCGGCCCGCGCCGATCGGAAGCTGGCCGATCGGATGCTGGGATGATGCTGCTGCCGCACGTCTATGCCGGGCTCGCTCGCCTCTCGGCGCCGGGGCTGCGGCTGCTGCTGCGGCGGCGGGCCGGGCGCGGCAAGGAGATCGCTGCGCGGCTGGGCGAGCGGCGCGGCATCGACCCGACGCCACGGCCGGCCGGGCGGCTGCTGTGGCTGCATGCCGCCAGCGTCGGCGAGAGCGTGTCGCTGCTGCCGGTGCTGGCGGCGCTGCCGGCCGGGTTGCAGGTGCTGCTGACTACCGGCACGGTGACCTCGGCGGCGCTGCTGGCGCGGCGGCTGCCGGAGATGGGGTTGGCCGCGCGAGTGCGGCATCGCTTCGTGCCGCTGGATGTGCCGGGCTGGGCGGCGCGGTTTCTCGACCATTGGCGGCCGGATGCGGCGGGGTTCGTGGAGAGCGAAGTGTGGCCGAACCTGCTGGCCGGCTGCGCCGCGCGCGGCATCCCGGTGATGCTGATCAATGCCCGGCTGTCGCGGCGCAGCTTCGCCCGCTGGCGGCGCGCGCCGGGGCTGGCGCGGGCGGTGTTCGGCGGGTTCGCGCTTGTGCTGGCGCAGTCCGACGCCGACGCGGCACGGCTGGCGGCGCTGGGCGCGCCGGCGGTGGAGAGCCTCGGCAATCTGAAATTTGCCACGCCCCCCTTGCCGGTGGATGCCGCCGAACTGGCGCGGCTGGCCGGGATGCTGGCCGGGCGGCCGGTCTGGCTGGCCGCCGCCACCAATCCCGGCGAGGAAGAACTGATGGTGGCGCAGCACCATCGGCTGGCGGCGCGGCATCCCGGCCTGTTGACGCTGATCGTGCCACGCCACCCGGAGCGCGGCGCCGAGGTGGCGGCGCTGGCTGGTGGGCTGAAGGTGACCCGGCGCGGCCTCGGCGAGGACCCGCCTGCCGAGGCCGGGCTGTGGATCGGCGACACGCTCGGCGAGATGGGGCTGTATTACCGGTTGGCGCCGATCGTGTTCGTCGGGCGTTCGCTGGTGCCGCTCGGCGGGCAGAACCCGCTGGAGCCGGCGCGGCTGGGCTGCGCGGTGGCGGTAGGGCCGCATACCTTCAACTTCATAGAGCCGGTGCGGGTGCTGGCCGAGGGCGGCGCGCTGACCCAGCTGGCCGATGCGGCGGCGCTGGGGGTGTGGGTGGACGCCATGCTGCGCGACCCGGAACGCCGGGCGGCGCTGGGCACGGCGGCGATGGCGGTGGCCAGCCGGGACCAGGAGCTGCCGGCGCGGGTTGCCGCGATGCTGGCCGATCTGGCCGGGTGCTCGGCGTGAGGGCGCCGGGGTTCTGGCGGCGGGACGGGCTGCTGCCGGCGCTGCTGGCGCCGCTCGGGGCGCTGTATGGCGCGATCACCACGCGGCGCGCGGCGCGGCCGGGCTGGCTGGCGCCGGTGCCGGTGATCTGCTGCGGCAATGCCAGCGCCGGCGGCTCCGGCAAGACCACCCTGGCGCTGGACCTGGGCGCCCGGCTGGCGGCGCGCGGGCTGGCGGTGGCGTTCCTCACCCGCGGCTATGGCGGGCGGGAGAGCGGCCGGGTGACGGGCGATGACGCGGCCCGGTTCGGCGACGAGGCGCTGCTGCTGGCGGCGGCGGCGCCGACCTATGCCGGCGCCGACCGGGCGGCCGGCGCCCGGCTGGCGGTGGCGGATGGCGCGCAGGTGCTGGTGATGGATGACGGGTTGCAGAACCCGACTTTGGCCAAGACGCTGTCGCTGCTGGTGATCGACGGCGAGCAGGGCTTCGGCAATGGCCGGATGATCCCCGCCGGGCCGCTGCGCGAGACGGTATCCGCCGCAGCTCGGCGATGCGGTGCCGCGGTGCTGATCGGCGAGGACCGCACCGGCGCGCTGGCGCAGTTGCCGCCGGGCCTGCCGGTGCTGCGCGCAACACTGCGGGCCGGGCCGGTGCAGGTGGCGGGGCCGGTGCTGGCGTTCGCCGGGATCGGCCGGCCGGAGAAATTCGCCGAGACGCTGCGCGCGGCCGGGGTCACGCTCGCCGGGCTGCGCGGCTTTCCCGACCATCACCGCTACCGCGCCGCCGAATTGCAGGCGCTGCGCGACCAGGCGGCGGCGCTCGGGGCGCGGCTGGTCACCACGCCGAAAGACGCGGCGCGGCTGCCGGCGGCGCTGCGGCAAGAGATCGCGGTGGTCGGCGTGGCGCTGGACTGGGCCGATCCGGCGGCGCTGGAGCGGCTGCTGGCCGAGGCGGCGCCATGACCTGGCGCGGCGTGCTGGACCGGCTGGAGGCGGGCTTGGCGCGCAGTGCGTTGTGGCTGGTGCGGCTGCTGCCGCCGGCCGGCGCCTCGAATTTCGGCGGCGTCCTGGCCCGCAATATCGGCCCGCTACTGCCGGTCTCGCGCGTGGCGGACGCCAATCTGCGGCTGGCGATGCCGGAACTGGACGCTGCGGCCCGAAGGCGCATCGTGCGCGGGGTCTGGGAGAATCTCGGCCGCACCGCCACCGAATTGCCGCATGTGCCGCAATTGCGGCGCACCGCGAGCGGGCCGGGCTGGGAAGTGGTGGGCGAACAGGTACTGCGCGACGTGGTGGCGCAAGGCGGGCCGATGATCCTGATCTCCGGGCATTTCGGCAACTGGGAGGTGCTGCCGCTGGCGGTGGCCTCGTTCGGCATCCGCATGTCGAGCTTCTACCGCCCGGCCAGCAACCGGCTGGTGAACCAGCTGATCGTCGATCTGCGCCACGATGTGGTCGGCGACGTGCCGAATTTCGCCAAGGGGGCGAGCGGCGCGCGGGCGGCGCTGGCGCATCTGCGGGCCGGCGGGCCGCTCGGCGTGCTGGTCGATCAGAAGATGAATGACGGCATCCCGGCGCCGTTCTTCGGCCACACCGCGATGACCGCGCCGGCCACCGCGGCGCTGGCGCTGCGCTTCCGCTGCCCGGTGATCGCCGGCCGCGTGGAGCGGTTGGGTCCGGCGCGGTTCCGGCTGACCGTGGAGCCGCCGATGCCACTGCCGGACAGCGGCAACCGCGCCGCCGATGTCGCCAGCCTGACCACCGATATCAATCTGGTGCTGGAGCGCTGGATCCGGGCGCGGCCGGACCACTGGCTGTGGCTGCACCGAAGGTGGCCGAAGCAGTAAGCGGGACGTCAGGCGGCGTTGCGTTCCGCGCGGCCCATTTCCTGGTTGCCCATCTCCTGATTAAACGTCTCGGTGATATGCGCCGCCAGCATGTCGGTCACCGGCTGGGCCGGCTTGCGGCCTTGCAGCATCACGATGCCGAATTCCGGCAGCGGCGGCAGCCCGTCCTCCGGCCGCAGCGCGCGCAGGCCCTGCGGCAGCCAGGAGACCGGCGAGACGGTCACCGCGAGCCCGGCCATCACCGGCGCGTGCGAGCCGACCTGCGACGCTGACGTATAGGCCACCCGGTAGCGCCGCCCGGCCTTGTCCAGCGCCGCCAGCGCCACCGTGCGCCAGGAGCACGGGCCTTGCGCCAGGGCCAGCGGCAGCGGGTCCATGCGGTGCGGCGAGAAGCGTTCCGAGGTGATCCACACCAGCGGCCCGCGCCACAGCCCCACTCCCGGCCAGCCCTTCGGCTGCTGGCCCTGCGAGACCAGCGCCAGATCGAGCTCGCCGGCCTTCAGCTTCAGCACCAGCTCGTCCGACGGCAGGCAGAGCACATCGACCTCGCAGGCCGGATTGGCGTCGGCGAACCGCTTCAGCGCCGGCGGCACGTAGCGCAGCGCATAGTCGTCCGGCGTGCCCAGCCGCACCCGGCCGCGCACCTCCGGAGTGCGGAACGCCGACCAGATGCCGTCATTCAGCGCCAGCATCTCGCGCGCCCGTTCCAGCAGGAACTGGCCATGCGCGGTAAGCTGCACTGCCCCGCCTTTGCCGCGTTGCAGCAGGGTCTGGCCGAGCAGCGACTCCAGCCGCTGCATCTGCATCGAAACCGCCGACTGGGTGCGGCCAACCCGCTCTGCGGCGCGGGTAAAGCTGCCTTCCTCGGCGATGTAGGTGAAAGACCGCAACAGATCGGGGTCGAGACTTCCGGGGGTGTTCATGGGCATCAATATCGGTGATGCGAGCTATCAATGCAATTGGTTTTGTTTATGCTGCGCGTGCGCACATATCCCGGCTGTCGACACAACCCGGAGGACTTTGTGCCATGTCGGCATACACTACGCTGAACCGTACCGCCTCGATCAACCAGGGCTCGCTGCACCGCGGCCTGCGCCCGCGCCTGGCCGCCGCCGTCAGGCAGTTCGGCGCCCGGTTCCGCCGCGCGCTGCGGGTGATGGCGACCCGCCCGGACGCCTCCCGGCTCGATGACCGGATGCTGGCCGATCTCGGCATCTCCCGCGCCCAGGCCCATTTCGAAGCCTCGCGCGCGCCGTGGCGGATCGACTGACAGCATGACCGGCCGGCCGGGCAGCGCGCCCGGCCGGCCGGTCATATGCCGGCCAGCAGCAGCATCACGCCGGCCACCACCAGGGCGAGGCCGAGCACCTCGGAGCGGTGAACCCGCTCCTTCAGGTAGAACCGGCTGAAGCCCAGCGTGAACACCATCTCCACCTGCCCCAGCGCCCGCACCAGTGCCACCGGCGCCATCGCGAAGGCCGAGAACCAGCAGGCCGAGCCGAGCGCCGAGAACGTGCCGACCCAGCCGCTGATCCGCCATGAGGTGAATGCCGCGCGCAACTGCTCCGGCTCCCGCCAGGCCAGATAGCCGCCTTGCATCACCGTCTGCATCGCGTTGGTGACGACCAGCGCGAACAGCGCCTTCAGCACCAGATGGTCGCCGGGCAGCGCGCGATTGGCCTCCTTGATGAAGATCGCGGTGAACGCGAAGCACAGCCCGGCGCCCAGCCCGCACAGCGCCGCCGGCTGGAACGTGGCGCGCAGCAGCTCGCCGGATTTCACCCGCCCGGCCAGCGACAAGGTCAGCACGCCGCTCAGCCCGACCAGCATGCCGGACAGCGATACCGGGCTGATCGCCTCGCCCAGCCAGAGCCAGGCGAACAGCGCGGTCTGCACCGCCTCGGTCTTGGAATAGGCGGTGCCGACCGCGAAGCTGCGATAGCCGAACGCCATGATCAGCAGCACGGTGGCGATGATCTGCAACAGCCCGGCGGCGGCCGAGTCCAGCAGGAAGGCCAGATTGGCCGATGGCAGCTCTTCCCCGGCGAACGCATGCGCACCGAACAACAGCACCAGCCCGGTCGGCAGCGCATACACATAGCGCACGAAGCCGGCGGCATTCACCGACAATTCGCGGCGCAGGCGCTGCTGCAACGCCGTGCGCCAGGTCTGGAACAGCGCCGCGAACAGGGTGATGGGAATCCATAATGCGGGCAGGCGACGGGTCCAATCATCAAGGGCCGGGCGGGCGCCGGACGCATGACCGAACCGTAATACCGGCCGCCGGCGCGTCAAGCCGGAGCCGCCGCGCTTGCGCCACATCCCGGCGCTAGGCAGGCTGGCCGCAGCCATCGAGGCCGCCCCACCGAAGGAGATGCCGATGACCCGAAACTGGAAATCCACCGCTCTGGCCGCCGCTTTGCTGGCGGCAGCCCCGCTGGCCGTAGCGCCGCCCGCCCAGGCCGAGACGCTGCTCAAGCTCACCCAGGAGGCGCGGGTGATGGTGCACCCCGACACGCTGGCCGCCACGCTGCGGA
Source organism: Acetobacteraceae bacterium (assembly GCA_035497095.1). Classification (GTDB taxonomy): domain Bacteria; phylum Pseudomonadota; class Alphaproteobacteria; order Acetobacterales; family Acetobacteraceae; genus 70-18. Next base: position 10,667 of record DATJEA010000509.1, read on the forward strand.
TCGAGGCCGACTCGCCGACCGCGTCGGACGCCCAGGCGCGGGTCAATGCGCAGACCGCCAAGGCGATCGCGCTGGCCAGAAAAGCGCCGCATGTGGTGGCCACCACCGGCGCCTACAACGTCTGGCACGCGACCCAGCCCACCGCCCGCTGGCACGCGGTGCAGACCGTGCAACTGCGCGGCACCGACGGCCCGGCGATGCTGGACCTGGTCGGCGCGTTGCAGGGCGAGGGCGTGGCGGTGCAGCAACTGGCCTGGCGCCTCAGCCCCGAAGCCTCGCGCAAGGCGCTGAGCGAGGCCACCGCCAAGGCGCTGAAGGCCCTGCGCGCCCGCGCCACCGAGGCGGCCGGGCTGCTCGATCTGCGCTTCGTCGAATTCCGTGAGGTGCGGCTGGACGGCAACCCGCCGACGCCGCGGGCGATGCCGATGCTGGCGATGGCGGCCAATGCCAGGGGCGCCGCCGCGCCGCCGCCGGTGGCCGAAACCGAGGACGTCACGGTGACCGCGACGGTCGGCGCCGACGCGGTGCTGGCGCCGAAAAATCCCTGAGCGGGCCTAAGTTCCCCCGAAACCTGTTGACGGCAGGGCGTTACACACGGCATCAACGCGGTAACATGGCGTGATGAACGGACGGTAACGTGTGAGGCGGGCTCCGCGCCATGCATGCACTGCCCTCGCGCCCAAAAAGCCGGGGGGACGCCGCATGATGCGGGCATGGGACTGGGTCGAGAAGATGCTGGTGGGCGTGCTCGGCATGCTGGCGATGATCGTCGGCATGTGGCAGATCCTCGGCCGCTATCTGGACAGCTCGCTCAGTTCCGGCTGGGCCGACGAGGTGATCGTCTATCTGCTGATCTGGGCGATCATGATCGTCTCCAGCCAGTTGGTCCGCCATGACGGCCATGTACGGCCCGATGTGGTGCTGCGCCTGCTGGGGCCCTCCGCGCAGCGCTGGCTGGAGGTGTTCAACTGCCTCGCCGCGATCGCCTTCTGCGGCGCCATGGTGTGGTACGGCTGGCAGATCGTCGATACTGCGCAGATGATGGGCGAGACCAGCGGCACCGAGCTCAACTTCCCGATGTATCTGTATTACCTCGCCTTGCCGGTCGGCACCGGGCTGATGCTGGTGCGCTACATCATGCGGCTGATCCGCTACCTGTTCCGGTTCGACCCTGAGACCATGAGCGTCGGCCATATCATCCACGAGCCATTGGCCGATCTGCCGATGCCCGGCCAGCCCAAGCGCTGACTGGACCGGCAGCATGGACACCCTGCTCTTCATCATCGCCTTCTTCGGCCTGCTGTCGATGGGCATGCCGATCTTCCTGGTGCTCGGCCTGCTGGCCGGCGGCCTGTACTATATCTCCGGCCAGCCGCTGGTCGGCGTGGCGCAACTGGTCATCGACCATCTGAACTCCACGCCCCTGATGTCGCTGCCGCTGTTCGTCATGGCGGCCGCCTTCATGCGCAGCGGCGGCATCGCCAAGGCGCTGGTCGACCTCGCGGCGGCCTGGCTCGGCGGCGTGCGCGGCTCGCTCGGCCTCGTCACCGTGGTGGCCTGCGCGCTGTTCGCGGCGATCTGCGGCTCATCGGTGGCGACCGCGCTGGCGATGGGCACCATCCTGCTGCCGGCGATGCTGGAGCGCGGCTATCCCCGCTCCTTCGCGCTGGGCGTCATCGGCGCGTCGGGCACCATCGGCATCGTGATTCCGCCCAGCCTGGCGCTGATCCTCTACGGCATCGTCACCGAGCAGTCGGTACCGCGGCTGTTCCTGGCCGGCATCATGCCCGGCATCCTGCAGGCGGCGGCGTTCTTCGTCTGGGTGTGGTACGATGCGCGGCGGCGCAACTTCCCGATCGAGCCGGTGCTGCCGATGCCGGATCGCATCCGCATGACGCTGAACGGCCTGCCGGCGCTGGCGGTGCCGGTGGTGGTGATGGTCGGTATCTATGGCGGCTTCGTCACCGTCACCGAGGCCGGCGTGCTGGCCGCCACCACGGCGCTGCTGGTCAGCCTGTTCTATTATCGCGGCTTTGCGATCAGCCAGACGCTGTCGGTGATCACCGACTCGCTGCGCAGCGCCGGCACCATCATGCTGATCGTCGCCTCGGCGCTGGCGTTCGGCCATTGGATGACCGAATCCGGCGTGCCGGCCCGGCTGGTGCAGTTCACCGTGGACCACCATTTCACCACCTGGGAATTCCTGCTGACGATGAACGTGCTGCTGCTGGCGATCGGCTGTTTCCTGGAAGTGATCGCGACCCTTCTGGTGGTGATGCCGATCCTGGCGCCGGCGCTGATCCCGCTCGGCGTGGACCCGGTGCATTTCTCGATCATCTTCACCCACAACATGGAGATCGGGCTGATCCATCCGCCGGTCGGCCTCAACCTGTTCGTGCTCGCCACCATCTCGAACGCGCCGATCGGCGAGGTGATTCGCGGCATCTGGCCGTTCCTGGTGCTGCTGCTGATCGTGCTGATGATCATCACCTATGTGCCGGCGCTGACCATGTGGCTGCCGAACCTGGTCTACGGGCCGACCTGAGGGCAGCATCGGCACCAAGTGCTTCAGCACGCCGATAAAGCTGCCGTTCAAACAAAGGCGGCGGCGTTATTCCTCCGGCTCGGTGGTGAACAGCAGCGGATAGCCGTGCTTGCGCGCCATGTCGGTGGCGCTGGTGGCCTTGGCCTCGGCGATCTCGCGGGTGAACACCGCCACCACGCAGACGCCGCGGCGATGCGCCGTCATCATCACCCGCTGCGCCTGCGACTCGGAAAGGTGAAACTCGGCCTGCAACACCCGCACCACGAAGTCGCGCGGCGTGAAGTCGTCATTGAGCAGGATCACCTTGTGCAGCCGCGGCCGCTCCGTCCTGGTGACGGTCTTGCCGCGCGGGGTGGTGGTGGTGTGGTCCGACATTGGCGGATCATATAGGGCGGCGAGGCCGAATCATCGCCTGCCGCGGCAAAATTCAATCTCGGCTGCGGCGGGCGCCGATGAGAAACTCGTGGTTGCCTTCCGGCCCGGTGATCGGGCTTTCGGCGATCCCCAGCACCTCCCAGCCCGGCAGGCCGGCCCACCAGGCGGTGATGCGGGCGCAGACTTCCTGATGGACCAGCGGGTCGCGCACCACGCCCTTGCGGCCCACCTGGCCCGGCCCGGCCTCGAATTGCGGCTTGATCAGCGCCACCGCCCAGGCGCCCGGCGCGCATAGCGCGAGCCCCGCCGGCAGTACGGTTTGCAGGCCGATGAAGCTGGCATCGCAGACCAGGGCTGCGATCGGCTCGGGGATGATCGCCGCGGTCAGGTGCCGGGCGTTGGTCTTTTCGTAGACCACCACGCGCGGATCGCTGCGCAGCTTCCAGGCCAGTTGGCCGTGGCCGACATCCACCGCATGCACCCGCGCCGCACCATGCGCCAGCAGCACATCGGTGAAGCCGCCGGTGGAGGCGCCGACATCGAGGCACACCAGCCCTTGTGGCGACAGCGCGAACGCCGCCAGCCCATGCACCAGCTTCAGCCCGCCACGCGACACCCAGGGATGCTCATGGCCGCGCACCTCCAGCGGCGCGTCCGCCGCCAGAGGCTGGCCGGCCTTCTCCACCCGGCGCTCGCCAGAAAAAACCTTGCCGGCCAGGATCAGCGCCTGCGCCCGCGCCCGGCTCTCCACCAGCCCGCGCTCCACCAGCATCTGGTCGGTGCGGCCCTTGGCCATCAGCTACGCCGGGCCACCACGAAGGCGGCGAGATCGCGCAGCAGCCCGGCCGGCTCGCCGAAGCCGTGCAGATGCTGCGCCGCCTGCGCCGCCAGCGCCTCGGCCTGGGCGCGCGCCCGCTCCACCCCCAGCACCGCGACCATGGTCGCCTTGCCGGCGGCGGCGTCCTTGCCGACCGCCTTGCCGACCTCCGCGGCGCTGCCGACCGCATCCAGCACGTCATCGGCGATCTGGAACGCGGCGCCGACATCGCGCCCGAAGGCGGCCAGCAACTGCCGCTGCGGCGCCGGCGCGCGGCCGAGGATGGCGCCGGCCTCGGCGCTGAACTGGATCAGCCGGCCGGTCTTCAGCGCCTGCAAGCGGCCGACCTCCTCGCCGGAGAGCGTGCGGCCCTCGGCCTGCATGTCGATCATCTGGCCGCCACACATGCCGCGCGCACCGGCGGCGTGCGCCAGCGCCAGCACCAGTTCAGCCCGCGCCTCGGGGTTGGAATGGGTGTCCGGCCCGGCCAATACCTCGAAGGCGCGGGTTTGCAGCGCGTCGCCGGCCAGGATCGCGGTGGCCTCGTCGAACGCCTTGTGGTTGGTCGGCTTGCCGCGCCGCAGGTCGTCATTATCCATCGCGGGCAAATCGTCATGCACCAGCGAATAGGCGTGCAGCATCTCGACGGCCGCTGCCACCCGCACCGAGCAGGTGCGATCGACGCCGAACAGCGCCGCCGATTCCATCACCAGAAAGGCGCGCATCCGCTTGCCGCCGCCCAGCGTGGAGTAGCGCATCGCCTCGCACAGCCTGGCCTCGGCGCCGTCGGCGGTCGGCAGCAGTACATCAAGCGCGGCTTCCACCTCGGTGGCGACACGGGCCAGCGCGCCGGCCAGGGTATCACCCATGCTATTCGCTCTCCCGCAGCGACAGGCTGCCGTCGCCGGCCGAGACGATCGCCTGCACCCGCGCCTCGGCTTCCGCCAGCTTGGCCTCGCAATGCCGGCGCAGCAGCGCGCCGCGCTCATAGGCTGTAATGGCGTCCTCCAGCTTCTGCTGGCCGCCCTCCAGGCCGCGGACGATCTTTTCCAATTCGGCCAGCGCGTCCTCGAACGCCATCTTGCCGACCTCGGTGCTGTCATCAGTGGGTGCGGTTTTACCGGCCATGGCGGGGCTCCTTGCGGTGCGGAAGCCTGGGTTGGTAGCGTCTCATGGCTGGCGCGCCAACCCCTACTCCAGCAGCAGCGCCCGCACATGCGCCGCCGCCGAGGCCGCCAACGCATCGAGGTCGTAGCCGCCCTCCAGCAGCGACACCAGCCGGCCGCCGCAATGCCGCCGCGCCACCGCCAGCAACTCGCCGGTCAGCCAGGCGAAATCCGCGGTTTCCACCCGCAACTGCGCCAGCGGGTCGGCGATATGGGCGTCGAACCCGGCCGAGACGATCAGCAGCTCCGGCGCGAATGCCTCCACCGCGGGCAGCAGTGTGCCGGTCCAGGCGGCGCGGAAGGCCGCCCCATCCGACCCCGGCGGCAGCGGCGCGTTGACGATGTTGCCGACACCATGTTCGCTGGCCGCGCCGGTGCCGGGATAGCACGGGTATTGATGGCTGGAGGCATAGAACAGCGTCTTGTCGGCGGCGAAGATCGCCTGAGTGCCGTTGCCGTGATGTACATCGAAATCCACCACCGCCACCCGGCCGAGTCCCCATCGGGCCTGCGCATGCCGCGCCGCGATCGCCGCATTGGCGAACAGGCAGAACCCCATCGCGTGGGTCGCCTCGGCATGATGGCCGGGCGGCCTGGTGGCGACGAACGCCGCCCGCGCCCAGCCCTGCATCACCGCATCCACGCCGAGCATCGCGCCGCCGGCCGAGCGGAGTGCCGCCTCGGCGCTGCCGGCGCTCATCACGGTATCTGCGTCCAGCGCCACCTGATCGCCCTCGGCCGGGTGGAGTTCCAGGATCGCCCGCACATAGCCGGCCGAATGCACGCGCAGAAGCTGCTCCTCGGCGGTCAGCGGCGCCTGCTCGCGCAGCAGCGGGGCGAATTCCTCCGCCTCCAGCGCGCGCAGCACGTGGCGCAGCCGGTCCGGGCATTCGGGGTGCCACAGGCCTGTGTCGTGCGCCAGACAGGCCGGGTGGGTGATCAGCGCGACGGTCATGGCGCCGCCTTCTTGCGGACCACGAAGCTGAACACCCCGGCCTCCTCGCTCGACGCCACCAGATCATGCCCGGTCTCGCGGCAGAAGGCATGGAAATCGGCCACCGATGCGCGATCGGTCGCCAGCACCCGCAGCCGCTCGCCAGGCGCCATGCCGCGCAGCGCCCGGTTGGCCTTCAGCACCGGCAACGGGCAGTTCATGCCCTTCACATCCAGAACAATCTCACTCATGCCGCCATCCTGCGTCGCTGCTCATGCTTGAGCAAGCGCGCGAACATCGGCACAGTCCCGCCATGAGCACATCCTACGATTTCCGCGTCGGCATCGACCTCGGCGGCACCAAGACCGAGATCGCCGCCCTCACCCCGGATGGCCGCCTGCTGCACCGCAACCGCGCCCCGACCCCGCCCGGCTACGACGACTCGGTGCGCGGCATGGCCGCCATGGTGCAGCAGATCGAGCAGCAGATGAGCGGCCGCGCCAGCGTCGGCATCGGCATCCCCGGCGTGATCAGCCCGGTCACCGGCCTGGTGAAGAACGCCAACACCATCGCGCTGAACGGCCATCCGTTCGACCGCGACATCGCCACCCTGCTCGGGCGCGAGGTGCGGGTGGAAAACGACGCCAACTGCTTCGCGCTCAGCGAGGCGACGGATGGTGCGGCGGCCGGAGCTACGGTGGTGTTCGGCGTCATCCTCGGCACCGGCTGCGGCGGCGGCATCGTCGTCCACGGCCAGGTGCTGCGCGGGCGCAACCACATCGCCGGCGAATGGGGCCACACCCCGCTGCCCTGGCCCCGCGACGACGAGCGCCCCGGTGCGCTGTGCTGGTGCGGCCATCACAACTGCCTGGAAACCCGGGTCGCCGGCCCGGCCCTGGCCCGCGACTGCGATGGCCCAGAGGCGCACGACGCCTCCTCCCTGCCGGCCCGCGCCGCCGCCGGCGAAACCCGCGCCATCGACGCGCTGGCCCGCCATGCCGACCGGCTGGCCCGCGGCCTGGCGGTGATCGTCAACGTGCTCGACCCCGATGTCATCGTGCTTGGCGGCGGCCTCTCGAACATGGCGCATCTCTACGACGAGTTGCCGAAGCGCATGCACCCGCATGTGTTCTCCGATTTCGTGCAGACCCCGATCGTCAAGAACCTGCACGGCGACTCGTCTGGCGTGCGCGGTGCCGCATGGCTGTGGCCGGCGCCGTAACCCCTTCAGCCGACCGCCGGCATCCCCAGCAGCACCCGCCCCGGCCGCCACGGCGCCACCAGCAGCCGCGTCGTCAGCAGCGCCACCGCCAGCGCGCCCAGCCAGATCACCGGCACCTGCACCGCCCAGGGCAGCCCGCTGCGCAGCGTCACCAGCCCGATCAGCAGCAGCGGCAGATGATGCAGCACATAGACCGGCAGCGCCGCCCGCCCCAGCCGCTCCAGCCACGCCCCACCGGCCGGCGGATACCGCCCGGCCAGCCCCAGCGCCCCAGCCGCCACCCCCCAGGCCAGCAGCCCAACCCCGACCCGCCCGACCATCGACTCGCCATACCCCGCCACCACCACGAACCCAAGCCCGCCCAGCACCAGCAACCCCGGCCAATGCCGCCGCAGCGCCAGCTCCGCCCCCGGCCACGCCGCGATGCCGCCGCCTGCCAGCATGATCAGCCCGTAATAGGCCAGATTGCCCCAGTCCCGGTACAGCGTCGGATAATACGGCCAATACCCCCGCACCAGCACCAGCCACACCGCCAGCACCAGCGCCGGCAGATACACCCACCCCGCCCCCGGCACCCGCGCCGACGGCGCAAGCCGCGCCAGATACCGCAGCACCGGCAGCAGCAGCACCGACAGCACCAGCAGATAGACCAGAAACCACAGATGCGACCACGTCGCGAACCGCACCTGGGTGAAGAAATGCGGCAGAAACTCCCACAGCGTCCACCGCGTCGGCGTCACCAGGCGAAACCCGCCCGGCGCCAGGTCCCGCCCGCCGCGCAACTCGATGTATTTGATGAACGGACACAGCAGCACCATGCCCGACAGCAGCGGCACCAGCAGCCGCCGCCGCCGCTCGCGCAAAAACCCCCACACACCGCGCCGCCTTAGCGCCGCCACCGCCGACCACCCGGCCAGCAGGAAAAACACCGGCATCGTCGTCACCCGCAGCGCCTCCGCCAGCACCCCGGCCAGCGGCGACGCCACGCCGCTCTTCAGGTGATACAGCGGCTCCGGCGCGAAAATCAGCAGCGCATGCAGCAGCACCACGCCCGCGCAGGCCACCACCCGCAGCAACTCGATCTCCGGCCGCCGCGTCACCGCCATCTGCGATGAAACCACAGCCACTGCGCCGGATGCTCGCGCACCCAGCCTTCCACCACATCGGCGATCACCTGGCAGGACGCCGCCACATCCACCGCGCCGGCCGCATCGCGCGGCAACTCCACCGGCCCGGTCACCGCCAGCCGGAACCGCCGCCCCGGCAGCCGGATCACCCGCACGCCATACACCGGACAATCAAACTGCCGCGCCAGCCGCGCCAGCGTCGGGTTCGCGCGGCACGGCCGGCCGAAAAAATTCACCTCCACGCCGCGCGCCCAATGCTGGTCCACCAGCATGCCGAGATGCTCGCCATGCTCCAGCGCGGTGGCCATCTCGAACACCGCCGTCGTCCGGCTGCGGATCAGCCGCCCCATGAGCCCGGCGCGGATC
>DATJEA010000510.1:0-6347 GCA_035497095.1 Acetobacteraceae bacterium
CGGGCATCGGGGCATCCTTCCAGGCTATAAACGCTGTCTTAGCAGCCCATTGCAGGAGCCGAAACATGAGGCCACGCATATGACCCGCAGCGCCAGCGCGCTGATCACCGGCGCCTCCTCCGGCATTGGCGCGGCGCTGGCGTTCGAGTGTGCTGGGGCGGGGGCGGTGCTGCATCTGTGCGGGCGGGATGCGGCGCGGCTGGAGGCGAGTGCGGCGGCGTGTCGCGGGTTGGGGGCGGTGGTGCATACCAGGGTGCTGGATGTCACCGACGCAGCCGGGATGGCGGACTGGATCGCGGCGGCCGGGCCGCTGGACCTGGTGGTGGCCAATGCCGGGATTTCCGCCGGCACCGGCCAGGGCGAGGCGGAGAGTGCGGCCCAGGTGCGGGAGGTTTTCGCCGTCAATCTGGGCGGCGTGCTGAACACGGTGCTGCCGGCGATGGCGGTAATGGCCGGGCAACCCATTCAGACCAATGGGTTACGCGGCCGGATCGCGGTGGTGGCGTCGATCGCCGCGTTCGTGCCGGCACCGGGTGCCCCGGCCTATTGCGCCTCCAAGGCGGCAGTCGATGCCTGGGTGGTGGGCAGCGTTGCCAGCGCGCGGGCGCGCGGAATCCAGTTGACCAGCCTGTGCCCGGGCTATGTGCAGAGCGCGATGACGGCGGGGAATCGGTTCCCGATGCCGGGGCTGATGGGGGCGGATCGGGCGGCGCGGATCATGCTGCGGGGGATCGCGGCGGGTCGGCGGCGGGTGGTGTTTCCGTGGTGGATGGGGGCGGCGGCACGGCTGGCAGGGCTGCTGCCACCGGGCGTTTCGGCCCGATTACTGGGGCTGGCGCCGGGAAAAGCGGTGCGTCGGGAGGCTGAAAATCGAAGCTGAAATTAGGTATAATGCATAATTATAAATCATCATAATTATGCGTTTGACCTATTTTTCCTGGATCGCCCGCCACTTCGCCACGTTGCGGTTGTGCTCCGCCAGGGTGCGGGCGAAGGCGTGGCCGCCGCTGCCGTCGGCGACGAAATACAGCGCGTCGCTGTCGGCCGGATGCGCCACCGCGTTGAGCGAGGCGCGGCCGGGGCTGTCGATCGGGCCTGGCGGCAGGCCGGGGATGCGGTAGGTGTTGTACGGGCTGTCGCTGTCCAGATCGGCGCGGCTCAGCTTGCGGTCCAGCACGAAGCTGCCGCCGGTGACCGCATAGACCACGGTGGGGTCGGATTGCAGCCGCATGCCCTGGCGCAGCCGGTTGAGGAACACCGCGGCGATCATCGGCCGCTCCTCCGGTTTGGCGGTTTCGCGCTCGACGATGCTGGCCAGGATCAGCATTTGGCGCGGGCCGGACAGGCCGATCCCCTCGGCGCGCCCGGCCCAGGCGGCGGCCAGCGCCTTGTCCATCGCCCGTTCGGCGCGGGCCAGCACGGCGGCGCGAGTGTCGCCGCGCTCATAGGCGTAGGTTTCCGGCAGCACCGCACCCTCTTGGAGCGTCACGGGGGGGCCGGTCAACAGATTGTCGTCGTTGAACAAAGCGGCGATCTGGGCGGCGGTCAGGCCCTCGGCAATGGTCAGCCGGTGCTGCACCGGGCGGGCGGTGCGCAACACCGCGAGCGTCGCGCGCAGGCTGGCGTGGGCCGGGAAACGGAATTCGCCGGCATGCAGCGGCCCGGCGTCGCGGCTCCACCAGGCGGCGGCGCGCAGCGCCAGCGGATGGCGGATCACGCCGGCCTGGGCCAGCGCCTCGGCGATGCCGGCCAGCGAGCCGTGCGGCACCACGACATCGGTGGCGGCGGCGAGCGGGCCGGGGGCGAGCAGCGCCTGGCGGCCGAAATGGAGCGCCCCCAGCGCCAACCCGGCGAGCAGCAACGCGCTGGCCAGGGCCGGGAGGACCACGCGGCGCCAGTGCCGGCGGGGCGGGGTCTCCGGCGTGGTCAGGGCGCCTTGCGGAACAGGATCGAGGCGTTGGTGCCGCCGAAGCCGAAGCTGTTGGACAGCGCGATCTCGATCCGGCGCGGTTGGGCCGCCTTGGCGACGCGGTCGATCGCGCTGTCGCGGCTGGGGTGTTCCAGGTTCAGCGTCGGCGGCGCCACGCCGTCACGCACCGCCAGGATCGAGAAGATCGCCTCCACCGCGCCGGCGGCGCCGAGCAGATGGCCGGTGGCGGATTTGGTCGACGACATCGCCAGGCCGCGGGCGGCGTCGCCGAAGAAGCGTTCGACCGCCTCAAGTTCCAGATCGTCGCCAAGCGGGGTGGAGGTGCCGTGCGCGTTGACGTATTGAATCTGATCCGGCGTGATGCCGCCGTTGCGCAGAGCGGCACCCATCGCGCGGAACGCGCCGTCATGGCCCTCGGCCGGGGCGGTGATGTGGTAGGCGTCGCCGGACATGCCGTAGCCGACATATTCGCCGTAGATTTTGGCGCCGCGCGCGCGGGCGTGCTCGTATTCCTCCAGCACCAGCATGCCGGCGCCCTCGCCCATCACGAAGCCGTCACGGTCGCGGTCCCACGGGCGGGAGGCGGCGGTCGGCGTGTCGTTGAACGCGGTGGACAGCGCGCGGGCGGCGCAGAAGCCGGCCATGCCGAGCATGTTGACCGCCGATTCGGCGCCGCCGGCCACCATCACATCGGCGTCGCCATACTGGATCAGCCGCGCCGCGTCGCCGATCGCGTGCACGCCGGTGGCGCAGGCGGTGACCACCGCGTGGTTGGGGCCCTTGAAGCCGTATTTGATCGAGACATGGCCGGAGGCGAGATTGATCAGCGCCGACGGGATGAAGAACGGCGAGATCCGCCGCGCCTTGCCCTCGAACACCAGCTTGCTGGCCTCGTAGATGGTTTCCAGCCCGCCGATGCCGGAGCCGATCATCACCCCGGTGCTGCAGCGATCCGCCTCGCCCTCGGGCATCCAGCCGGAATCCTCGACCGCTTCGGTTGCCGCCACCAGCGCATACTGGATGAAGCGGTCCATCTTCTTGACGTCCTTGGTCGGGATCCATTCGGCGACGTCGAGCTTGCCTTCAACCTTGGGGCCGAGCGGGATTTCGCCGGCGATTTTGGCCGGCAGGTCGGCCGGGTCGAAAGCGCGGATCGGGCCGATGCCGGACTCGCCTGCCAGCAGCCGCTGCCAGACATGCGCCACACCGAGCCCGAGCGGGCAGGCGATGCCCATGCCGGTTACCACCACACGCCGCTTGGCTGTCATCCGTAGTCCCCTGGTCTGGTTGGTCGCGCGGCATGGCCTGCGCCGAGGCCGGGCACATGCTCCCCCTCGCGGCCGCCAACGCGGGCGGTTCGCGGCGGCTGGCCGGGCAGAGTCGCCCGGCCGGACCGCATCAGGCTGCCTTCTGCTTCTCGATATACTCGATCGCATCCTTGACGGTGCTGATCTTCTCGGCGGCGTCTTCGGGGATTTCGACGCTGAACGCCTCCTCGAAAGCCATCACCAGCTCGACCGTGTCCAGGCTGTCCGCACCCAGGTCGTCGATGAACGACGCCTCGGAGGTCACCTTGCTCTCCTCGACGCCGAGGTGCTCGACCACGATCTTCTTCACCCTATCGGCGATATCGCTCATCGGAATTCCAATCTCCTGCCTGCCGGTTCTGGTTGTCGTCTCGTATCGGCGCCATCACTCCGCCACGGGCAATCGGCCCGGACGGCCGGCCCCAGCGGGACCGGCGGCGCTTAGCATGGTTCCATCGTGCTCGCCAAGCCAAAGCCAGGGCGGGGCGAATCGAAGCGGTATTACAGCATGGCCATGCCGCCATTGACATGCAACGTCGCACCGGTGACCCAGGCCGCCTCGTCGCTGGCCAGATAGGTGACGGCGGCGGCGATGTCGGCGGGCTGGCCCATGCGGCCGAGCGGGATCGACTGCATCAGGCGGGCGCGCTGGGCGTCGTTCAGCGCCTCGGTCATCGCGGTGGCGACGAAGCCGGGGGCGACCACGTTCAGCGTGACGCCGCGGGGTGCGACCTCCTGCGCCAGGGCCTTGGTCATGCCGACCAGGCCGGCCTTGGCGGCGGCGTAGTTGGCCTGGCCGGCATTGCCGGTGGCGCCGACGATCGACGAGATGTTGATGATCCGCCCGGCGCGGCGGCGCAGCATGCCGCGCAGCGCCGCGCGGGCGAGGCGGAACGGGGCGGTGAGATCGACCTCCAGCACCGCCTGCCAGTCCTCATCCTTCATGCGCAAGGCCAGCATGTCGCGGGTGAGGCCGGCGTTGTTGACCAGGATGTGCAGCGGTCCGGCCCCGGTCTTCTCCGCCAGCGCCTCGACCTCGGCGACCAGCGCGTCGGGGGCTTCGGGGTCGCTGAGATCGGCGGGGCAGGCATGCGCGCGCTCTCCCAGTTCGGCGGCGAGCGCGTCCAGCGCATCCTTGCGGGTGCCGGACAGGGCGACGAGGGCGCCCTGCTGGTGCAGTGCGCGGGCGATGGCGGCGCCGATGCCGCCCGAGGCGCCGGTGATCAGGGCGGTCTTGCCGTCCAGACGGAACATCGGGGTCTCCTACAGCAGCTTCAGCATGGCTTCGATTTCGGCGGGGGTACCGGCGGCGCTGGCGGCGGCTTCGGGCAGGATGCGTTTCGCCAGTCCGGTAAGTACCTTGCCGGCGCCGAGTTCCAGGAAGCTGTCGACGCCGAGGGCGGCCATCGCCTGCATGCACTCGCGCCAGCGCACCGTGGCGGTGACCTGCTCGACCAGCAGGCGGCTGATCTCGGCGGGCTCGGTGGCCTTGGCGGCCGAGACGTTGGCGATCACCGCCACGATCGGGGCTGCCGGCGGGCTGTGCTGCAGCGCTTCGGCCATCGTCTCGGCCGCCGGCAGCATCAGCGCGCAGTGGAACGGGGCGGAGACCGGCAGCAGCATGGCGCGACGCACGCCGCGGGCCTTGGCGATCTCGATGGCGCGGTCGATCGCGGTGCGGTGGCCGGAGATGACCACCTGGCCGCCGCCATTGTCGTTGGCCGGCTGCACGATCTCGGCTTCGCCTTCCGGGGTTTCGGCGGCGGCGGTGCAGATCTCGCGGGCGAGCCCCATCTCGGCGCCGAGCAGGGCGGCCATGGCGCCGACGCCGGGCGCGACGGCTTTCTGCATCGCCGCGCCGCGCAGCCGCAGCAGGCGGGCGGCCTGGGCGGCGGTGAAGGCGCCGGCGGCGGCCAGTGCCGAGTATTCGCCGAGCGAGTGGCCGGCGACCACCACGGCACGGTCGGGCAGGAGGAAGTTGCCCTCGCGCTCCAGCACCCGCAGCACGGCCAGCGAGTGGGCCATCAGCGCCGGCTGGGCGTTCTCGGTGAGGGTGAGTTCCTCGGCCGGGCCTTCGAACATCAGTTTGGAGAGTTTCTGGCCCAGCGTGTCGTCGACCTCCTCGAACACCTCGCGGGCGGCGGCGAAGGCGGCGGCGAGATCGCGGCCCATGCCGGGGGCCTGGCTGCCCTGGCCGGGGAAGATGAAGGCGTGAACGGACATGCGGGGTGTCTTTATGCTGAATGAACGCCGATCGGCGTGGCGCGGTTTCACCCTGTGATTGTCCGGATGTCAATCTTGTGGCCGCACGCTGTTGATATCGGCGCGCGATTCAGACCTTCGTGTGGTGCCACCTGCGGTCATCGCGCTATGGTGAACAGGGCGGCCAACGGGAGGGGTGCATGTGCCGGTTTCTCTGTTATCGCGGGGATGCCATTCTGCTGGAGGCGCTGGTGGCGGCGCCGGCGCATTCGCTGATCGACCAGTCGCTGCATGCGCGCGAGGGCAAGACCGCGACCAACGGCGATGGGTTCGGCGTGGGCTGGTATGGCGAGCGGCAGGAGCCGGGGCTGTATCGGGAGGTGCATCCGGCGTGGTCGGATGAGAATCTGCGGTCGATCTGCGCGCAGGTGCGCTCGAGGTTGTTTTTCGCGCATATCCGGGCGGCGACCGGCACGGCGACGACGCGGGCGAACTGCCATCCGTTTTCGGCCGGGCGGTTCATGTTCATGCATAACGGCCAGGTGGGCGGCTGGGGCGCATTGCGGCGGCGGGTGGAGGCGATGATCCCGGATGCGCTGTACGACATGCGGCAGGGCAGCACCGATTCCGAGGCGATTCTGCTGGTGGCGATGGCCGATGGGCTGAAGGAGGACCCGGCGGCGGCGATCGGGCGGACGCTGGGGCGGCTGTATGCGATGATGCAGGAGGGGGGCGTGACGGCGGCGTTGCGGTTTACCGCGGCGTTGACCGATGGGGCGTCGATCTGGGCGTTCCGCTGGGCGTCGGATGATCGGCCGCCGAGTTTGTATTGGCGGGAGGATGCGCGCGGGCTGATCGTGGTGTCCGAGCCGATCGATACCGAGACCGCGTATTGGCAGGCGATTCCG
>DATJEA010000511.1:0-7641 GCA_035497095.1 Acetobacteraceae bacterium
CGAAATCGGGAGCGTTCATGTTCAGCCTGAGCCCCGCCGTATGAATCAGGTCATCCGGCTGCAACGAACTTCCGATGATACGTTGTGGGCGGTGGTGGCCTCGGTGGGGCGGCGCAACCGGGTGGCGGAAATCTTCTCCAGCCGCGCCGCCGCACTGGCCGATCGCGCCTGGCGGGAACAGCAGGTGCAGGCCTATCTGGGATTCTTGACAACCTGCGAACAACCGGCGCCGCGCTACAGCGTCGCCCCGGTGCGCCGGGCCGACCTGCCACGCGGCTGGACGCCGCTGCCGGCGCTGGGGTTCCTGCGGGGGAGGTTTATCTAGGGCGAGTAAGAGCTTCTTTTTACAAGCAAAAAAGCACTTTTCCAGACACCTTGCAAAAGCAGCCATCTGGTATCCGCGCCGCCGCTGTTGCAGGGTATACTGAATTCTTCTGGTATTTTTACCAGTCGGGCACAGTTACTCCGTGCCGGCATTTCGGCACTGTTGGAGCCGACGAAGCCGGCCGATGGCGGGTCGGCTGTCGGATTTCTTTACATTCCCCAACAGTACCGTGCCGAGCCTTAGAATGTTGAAAATACAGCCAAATGCTCCGTTGCCCGCTCGCGATCAATCGGTTTTGGTATATGACCTGTCGCTGAACTTTACAGTCACGCGGCCATGATCGGGCAACCTATACGGTAACGTGCTCAGATAGAACGAAACCCAGCCATGGCAGGAAAATTGCTTGGTTTTATCCGGGGCGCGCATACGATACTGCAACACCGCATCAGATCAGCGGCAATGGAGTTCATGAGATGGTCGATTGGCAGCGCTCGGTTCGGCTCATTCTGGCGGTCTGCGCCGTGTGGCTCGTGCACGCCGCCCCGGCAGGCGCGACCCCGATCGCCGCCACCAGCTATGATTTCACCGGCAACTGCGAAAATTGCACCGGCACCGGCCAGGGCGTGCTGACGCTGTCCGGCTACACGCCCGGCGACGTCATCGGGCTGTCGAATTTTCTGAGCTTCAGCTACACGTCCGACCGGTTCAGCTACAGCTTTGGCAGCGGCGAGTTGGTTGGCGTAGCCGGCGGGCTGGCGAGCCCGATGCCGTCCGGCCTGTCCGATCTCATCCTCAACCTGCAGCACGCCAGCGACCCCGAGGTGACGTTCTACAGCAACGGCGGATACTGGAGCCTCGGCCCCTCGTCTCCGCCGCCGGCAGCGGATTTCGGCTATTCCGGTGGCTGGTCGGTCGCCGCATCGGTGCCGGAGCCGATCAGTCTGGCGCTGTTCGGTTCCGGCCTGGTTTGCCTCGGCGTCGCCCGCCGCCGCCGCTGAACCCGCCGCCGCACTGGACAACGGCGGCGCAACCCGGCACCTGGGGGCGATGGAATGGGAAGCTCCCGGCATCGTCCTCGCCGCCCGCCCGTATGGCGAGTCCGATGCCGTCGCCACCGTCTTCACCGAGGCGCAGGGCGCGCATCGCGGCCTCGCCCGCGGCGCGCAGTCGCGCAATGCGGCGCTCTGGCAGCCGGGCAACCTGGTGCAGGCGCGCTGGATCGGACGACTGGCCGACCAGTTGGGCAGTTTTGCCGCCGAGCTGATCCACCCCGCCGCAGCCCTGGTGCTGGATGACGCGCTGGCGCTGGCGATGCTGTGCTCGGCCTGCGCCACCGCCGAGGCGGCGTTGCCGGAGCGGCAGGCGCATCCGCTGGTGTTCGGCGGACTGCTGCACCTGTTGGCCCGGCTGCCGCAGGGTGCCTTGCAACTCTCGGCGCTGGTCCGCTGGGAGGCCGATCTGCTGACCGAACTCGGCTATGGCATGGACCTCACGGCCTGCGCGGTGACTGGTGCCACGACCGGGTTGGCCTATGTTTCGCCGAAGACCGGCCGGGCGGTCAGTGTCGAAGGCGCCGGCGCCTGGGCCGAGCGGCTGCTGCCGCTGCCGGCGCTGCTGCTGGCCGATCCGCTGCGCAATGCGCCGGACGGTCCCGCGGACTGGCGGGCCGGGCTGCGGCTGACCGGGCATTTTCTCGCCCGCGACGTGTTCGGCCTGCAACACAAGCCGTTGCCAGCGGCACGGGTTGCCCTGTACGACCGGGTTGCCGCCATGATGGAGTCGCCTGATGCCTGACGATCTGCAAGGCAGGATCGAGGATACCCGCCTCGTCGATGCCCTCAGCCAGCGCTACCTCGCCTATGCGCTGTCCACGATCATGTCCCGCTCGCTGCCGGATGTGCGCGACGGGCTGAAGCCGGTGCATCGCCGGCTGATCTACGCGATGCACCAGCTGCGGCTGGACCCGACCGCCGGGTTCAAGAAATGCGCCCGCATCGTCGGCGACGTGATGGGCAAATACCATCCGCATGGCGACGCCTCGATCTACGACGCGATGGTGCGGCTGGCACAGGATTTCGCCGCCCGCTATCCGCTGGTCGAGGGCCAGGGCAATTTCGGCAATATCGACGGCGATAACGCCGCCGCGATGCGCTACACCGAGGCGCGGCTGACCGAGGTGGCCAAGGCGCTGCTGGCCGGCATCGACGAGGACGCGGTGGATTTCCGCCCGACCTATGACGGCGAGGAATCCGAGCCGCTGGTGCTGCCGGGCGCGTTTCCGAATCTGCTGGCCAATGGCGCGGCCGGCATCGCGGTCGGCATGGCGACCTCAATCCCGCCGCATAATGCCGGCGAGGTGTGCGCCGCGGCACTGCACCTGATCGCCCATCCCGACGCTTCCACCGCCGAGTTGTTGGCGCATATGCCGGGGCCGGATTTCCCCACCGGGGGCCTGCTGATCGAGGAACCGGCCTCGCTGCTGGCCGCCTATGAGACCGGGCGCGGCGGGTTTCGGGTGCGGGCCAAATGGGCGGTGGAGAAGGGGCGGATGGGCACCTGGTCGATCGTGGTCAGCGAGATTCCGTATCAGGTGCAGAAATCCCGGCTGATCGAGCAGATCGCCCAGTTGATGGAGGACAAGAAGCTGCCGCTGCTCGGCGATGTGCGCGACGAGAGCACCGAGACGGTGCGCCTGGTGCTGGAGCCGAAGACCCGCGGCGTGGAGCCGGACGTGCTGATGGCGACGCTGTTTCGCGCCACCCAACTTGAGGCGCGCTTCCCGCTCAACATGAACGTGCTGACCGCCGACCGCACGCCGCGGGTGCTCGGGCTGCGCTGCGTGCTGCGGCAATGGCTGGATCATCGGCACGAGGTGCTGGTACGGCGCAGCAATCACCGGCTGGCGGCGATCGCCAGGCGGCTGGAAATCCTCGACGGGTTCCTGCTGGTCTACCTCAATCTGGACGAGGTGATCCGCATCATCCGCTACGAGGACGAGCCGAAGCAGGCGCTGATTGCCACGTTCAGCCTCAGCGAGACCCAGGCCGAGGCGATCCTCAACATGCGGCTGCGCTCGCTGCGCCGGCTTGAGGAAATGGAGATTCAGAAGGAGCACAAGACGCTGTCGCGCGAGCAGAAGGAACTGACTTCATTGCTCGGCAGCGAGAAGCTGCGCTGGCAGCGGATTGGCAAGGAACTGGCCGAGACCCGCGAGAAATTCGGCGCCGGGCCGCTCGGCGATCGGCGCACCGAGATCGGCGCCGCACCGGCCGAGATCAGCGTCAGCACCGAGGCGTTCGTGGAGCGCGAGCCAATTACCGTGATCCTGTCCGACAAGGGCTGGCTGCGGGCGCTGCGCGGCCATATCGCCGATGCCACCGACCAGAAATTCAAGGAGGGCGACCGGCTTCGCCTCACCGTTGCGTGCCAGACCACCGACCGGCTGTGCCTGTTCGCCACCAACGGCCGCGCCTACACGCTGAAGGCCGGCGACCTGCCGCGCGGGCGGGGCGACGGGGTGGCGATCCGGCTGCTGGCGGATCTGACCAACGAGGACGACGTGGCGGCGCTGTTCGTCTGGCAGGACGGGCTGCGGCACCTGGTGGCCGGCACCGGCGGGCGCGGCTTCGTGGTCAGGGCGGAGGACATGCTGGCCGAGAAGCGCACCGGCAAGCAGGTGCTGAACGTGAAGCCGGGCGAGGAGGCGGCGTTCTGCGTGCCGGCGGAGGGCGATCACGTCGCCGCGGTTGGCAGCAACCGCAAGCTGCTGGTGTTCCCGCTGGAGCAGGTGCCGGAAATGGCGCGCGGCGGCGGGGTGATGTTGCAGAAATATAAGGACGCCGTGCTGGGCGACCTGAAAGTGTTCGCGCTGGCCGACGGGCTGACCTGGAAGCTCGGCGAGAAGACCCGCACCGAGACCGACCTGCGACTCTGGCTGGGCGAGCGGGCGCAGGTCGGGCGGAATGTGCCGAGCGGGTTCCCCAAGTCGGGGCGGTTCGGTTAGCTGTTTTTCGACGGAGGAAGCAAGCAAGGTCTTCCTTTTGTGAACAAAAAGAAGCAAAAAAACTTGTCATCCATTGGAGAGCGCGGGGGCTCCGCACACTCCAATGGATGAAGTTTTTTTGCGCGCTTTTTTGCAAATAAGCGCCGCTTGCTTGTGTTCAGTTCGGTTCCGACAGCCCCAGCGCGCGGGCGGTGGCGACGATGGTGGCCCAGGTGTCGACCTGCAGCGGCACGCCGTTGGCCAGGCGCTCGGCGCGGGTGCGGGCTTCCGGTTCGCCGGGTACCAGCACCTCGGTGACGCCGGCCATCGGGCGGGAGGCCTTCACGTACTCGGCGTAGGCGCGCGCTTCGCTGACGAAGTGCTGGCTGCCGAAATGGTCGGGGTCGAGATAGATCGACAGCATGCCGTTGGTGATGCGCCGGTGGGTGGTGCCGGGGGTGATCGGGCCGGAGGTGCCGCCGCCGGTCAGCACGCCGGCGAGGATTTCGCACATGAAGGCGATGCCGGAGCCCTTGTGGTCGCCGAATGCGCGGATCGCGCCCTTGCCCTCACGGGCGTTGCGCGGGCCGGCCTGCACCAGCGGGCCATATAGCGTCGCCGGGTCGGTGGAGAGCTGGCCGTCGGGGCTGACCAGGGCGCCTTCCGGCAGCTTCTTGCCGCCGTTCGAGGCCACCAGCACCTTGCCCTCGGCCACCACCGAGGTGGCAAAATCCAGCAGCAGCGGCGGCGTGCCGTCGGCCTGCGGGATGCAGATGCACAGCGGGTTGGTGGAGAACCGGCGATCGACGCCGCCGAACGGCGCCACCAGTTCGCCCTGGTTCACGTTGACGAAGTGGATCGAGACCAGGCCGGCGGCCGCGGCCCGCTCGCCCCAGTCGCCGATGCGGCCGATATGGGCGCTGTTGCGCAGTGCGATCACCGCCATGCCGGCGGCACGCGCCTTGGCGATGCCGAGATCGACCGCCTGCGGCCCGATGGTCTGGCCGAAGCCGGAATTGCCGTCGACCACCGCATGGGTCGGGCCTTCGGTGACGATGGTGATGCTCTGGTTCGGCAGCGTATCGCCGTCCTTGAGATTCTGCACGTAGCGCGGCACGCGGATCACGCCGTGGCTGTCATGGCCGGTGAGGTTGGCGGACAGCAGGAAGCCGGCGACGCGGTCGGCTTCGGCGCGGTCGGTGCCGGCGGCGGAAAAAATATCGGAGACGAAACGCTTCAGCGTGTCGGCGGCGATCAGATGGGTTGGCAGATCGGCCATGGCAAATCTCGTTCGGGGGAGGGGGGGCGCCCCGGAATGGGGCAGGGGCAGGGTGCGGCGCGCGGAGGCGCCGCACCCTGGTAGGTATTATACCACGCGGCCGGTGGCGTCGTCGATCAGGTGCATCATGCTCATGTCGGCCGAGAGCGGCAGCAACTGCTCCGGCTTGGCGGTGGTCAGCGGGTCGACGCGGGCGCACATCGGCTCGCCCTTGACGAAGAAATGCACCAGCGTCTCCATGCCCATCGGCTCGACCACGTCGACATTGGCGGTCATGTGGGCGATGTCGGGCTTTTCCTGCTCCTGGGTCTCGGTCAGATGCTCCGGGCGGATGCCCAGCGTCATCTTCTTGTCCTTGAAGCCGGCATAGCGTTCCCAGCGGCTGCGCGGCACCGCGAGCCTGGTGCCGTCGGCCAGTTGCACCTGCAATCCGCCTTCGTCGAGCAACTGCACCGGCAGGAAGTTCATCGCCGGGCTGCCGATGAAGCCGGCGACGAAGCGGGTGGTCGGGTTGTGGTACAGCTCCTGCGGCGGGCCGACCTGCTCGATCACGCCGTGGTTCATCACCACCACGCGGTCGGCCAGGGTCATCGCCTCGATCTGGTCGTGGGTGACGTAGACGGTGGTGGTGCGGACCCGCTGATGCACCTTCTTGATCTCGGTGCGCATCTGCACGCGCAGCTTGGCATCGAGGTTGGACAGCGGTTCGTCGAACAGGAACACCTTGGGGTGGCGCACGATCGCGCGGCCCATCGCCACGCGCTGCCGCTGGCCGCCGGACAGTGCCTTCGGCTTGCGCTCCAGCAGCATGTGGATGTCGAGGATTTCGGCCGCCTCGTCCACCCGCTGCTTGATCTCGGGCTTCGGGATTTTGCGCAGTTTCAGGCCGAACGCCATGTTGTCGAACACGCTCATATGCGGATACAGCGCGTAGTTCTGGAACACCATGGCGATGTCGCGGTCGCGCGGTGGCACGTCGTTCACCACATTGCCGCCGATCCAGATCTCGCCGGCGGTGATCTCCTCGAGTCCCGCGATCATGCGCAGCGTGGTGGACTTGCCGCAGCCGGACGGGCCGACCAGCACGACGAACTCGGAATCGGCAATCTCAAGGTCGATGCCCTTCACCGCTTGGACGTGACCTTCGTACTCCTTCACGATCTTGCGGATGGAAACCTGCGCCATGGATGGTCTATCCCTTCGTTGCGCCAGCGGTCAGGCCGGCAATGTAGTAGTCCATGAGGAACGCGTAGATGACGATCGGCGGTGCGGCGGCAAGCACGCAGCCGGCCATGATCTTGCCCCACTGGAACACGTCGCCGCGGATCAGTTCGGAGACGATGCCCACTGTCAGGACCATCTGGTCGTTGGTGTAGATATAGGCCAGCGGGTAGAGGAACTCGCCCCAGGAGACGGTGAAGGCGAAGATGGTGGCGGCGATGATACCGGGCATCGCCACCGGGATGAAGATCTTCCACAGCATCTGCAGGTAGCCGGCGCCGTCGATCAGCGCCGCCTCGTCGAGCTCCTTCGGGATCGAGGCGAAGTAGCCGATCATGATCCAGGTGCAGAACGGTGTCGCCAGCGTCGGATAGACCAGCACCAGCGCCCATTTGCTGTTGATCAGGCCGAGACCGCCGACGATCTGGAACAGCGGGATGAACAGCAGCGAGCCGGGCACCAGGTAGGTGAGGAACACGCCGGTGGCCAGGTTCTGGCTGCCCCAGAATTTCATCCGCGCCAGCGAGAACGCCGCCAGCACCGAGACCACCATCGAGATGGCGACGACCAGGAGTGTCACCTGCACCGAGTTGATGAAGAAGTCCTGGAACGCCGGCATGGTGATCAGTTCGTAGAAGTTCTCCAGCGTCGGGTGTGCCACCAGCCACGGATTACCAGTCTGCGCCGACATTTCGGCGGAGGATTTGAGACTGGTCACGATCATGTAGAATGGCGGCACCAGGAACATGATCACGAATATCACCAGCGCGGTGTAGCTGCCATACAGTGCCCAGAGCCGTTGCTTGTGCAGGCTCTTGCCACTGCGCCGACCCG
>DATJEA010000512.1:0-12274 GCA_035497095.1 Acetobacteraceae bacterium
TCAACGCCCGGCACATGACGTTCGCCTGGATCACGCTGGGCACCTTGGCGTTCACCGACTTCTACGTCTGGATGGTGTCCAGCGGGACCATCACCGACTTCCGATTCCTCTGCCCATAGGCAATCCGAGTCGGGGGTTCCAAGGGCTTAGCCCTTGGCGGGGTTCGGGGCAGCGCCCCGCCTTGCTTGCTTCATGCCGATGACCGCCACCGCCCGCCGGGCCGAGGCGCTCGGGGCCAGGTTGCCGCCGTTGTTGGTGGCGGCCGAGCGGGTGGCGGCGACGGTGTGGCAGGGGGTGCATGGGCGGCGGCGGGTCGGGCAGGGGGATAGTTTTTGGCAGTATCGGCCGTTTGTGGCCGGGGATTCGGCGGCGCGGGTGGACTGGCGGCGGTCGGCGCGGTCGGACCGGTTGTTTTTGCGCGAGACGGAGTGGGAGGCGGCGCAGACGGTGGGGCTGTGGCGGGATGGGTCGGCGAGCATGCGCTGGCGGTCTCGGGCGGCGAGTGGGGAGAAGGTGGAGCGGGCGGAGGTGTTGCTGTTGGCGTTGGCGAGTTTGTTGCTGCGCGGGGGTGAGCGGGTGCGGCTGGTGGCGCCGGGGGGGCGGAGTGTTTCCGGGCGGGTGGGGTTGGAGCGGTTGGCTGAGGGGTTGGAGGGGTTGGCGGGGGAGGAGTTGCCGGGGGCGGTTGGGCTGCCGCGGTTTGCGCGGGTGGTGTTGATCGGGGATTTCCTCGGGCCGCTGGATGAGATCAGGGATTGTGTGGGGGCGATGGCTGGGGTGCCGGTGAGCGGGCATGTGTTGCAGGTATTGGACCCGGCGGAGGCGTTGCTGCCGTATCGGGGGCGGGTGCGGTTTCATGGTACCGAGCGGGAGGCGGCGACGGTGGTGCCTCGGGTGGAGGGGGTGCGGGCGGCGTATGCGGCGCGGCTGGCCGAGCAGCAGGCCGGGCTGGCGGCGATTTCGGCGGCGGCGGGGTGGGGGTTTGCGGTGCATCGGACCGATCATCCGCCTGAGGCGGCGCTGCTGGGGTTGTATGCGGCGTTGGCGCCGGAGGCCGGGAGGCGGTGATTTTCGCGGCGCCCTGGGTGTTGCTGGCGCTGACGGCTTTGCCGCTGTTGTGGTGGCTGTTGCGGATTACCCCGCCGGCGCCGCGCAGCGAGGTGTTTCCGGCGATCCGGCTGCTGCTGGGGCTGGCGGCGGTGGAGGAGACGCCGGCGCGCACGCCGTGGTGGCTGCTGGCGCTCAGGATGGCGGCGGCGGGGCTGATTATTGTCGGGCTGGCGCGGCCGATTTTGGATGCCGGGGCGGGGTTGGCGGGCAGCGGGCCGCTGCTGCTGGTGGTGGATGACGGCTGGGCCTCGGCGGCGGATTGGGGGCCGCGGATGCAGGCGGCGGATGGGGTGCTGGATCGGGCCGAGCGGGCCGGGCGGCGTGTGGCGCTGCTGGCGACGGCGGCGGATGCCAGTGGCGACGCGCCGGCGGCCAGCGTGGTGATGCCGGTGGCCGAGGCGCGGGCGCGGCTGGCGGCGTTGCGGCCGAAGCCTTGGCCGGTGGATCGGGCGCTCGCGGCGGCGGCATTGCGGCGGTGGGGGGAGCGGGGGTCGGCGGTTTATCTGGCCGATGGGCTGACTGACGGGGCCGGCTGGGACGGCTTTGCGCAGGCGTTGCGGGCGGTGGGGCCGGTGGTGGAACTGCGCGACGCGGTGGCGCCGGCGCGGCTGCTATTGCCGCCGAAGGCCGAGGCGGATCGGCTGGTGGTGCGGCTGGCGCAGGTGCCTCGGGCGGTGGCGGATCGTGCCGCGGTGCTCGCGCAGTCGGGCGATGGGCGGAGCCTGGCGCGGGTGGAGTTGCAGTTCGCGCCGGGGCAGGGGGTGGCGGAGGCGGCGCTGAAGCTGCCGCCGGAGTTGCGCAATCGGCTGACCCGGCTGGTGCTGGCGGGGCCGGCTTCGGCGGGCGGCGTGGCGCTGCTGGATGAGCGCTGGCGGCGGCGGCCGGTGGGGCTGCTGGCCGGGGACGAGACGGTGGCGGATATCCCGCTGTCGGGGCCGCTGTATTACATCAAGCGGGCGCTGGCGCCGTATGCGGAGTTGCGCGAGGGGAGCCTCACGCAACTGCTGTCGCGGCAGTTGTCGGTGCTGGTGCTGGCCGATCGGGTGGTGGCGGCGGGGCCGGAGCAGGACGCGATCGAGAAATGGGTGGAGCAGGGCGGGCTGCTGCTGCGGTTTGCCGGGCCTCGGCTGGCCGAGCATCCGGACGGGCTGTTGCCGGTGACGCTGCTGGGCGGGGATCGGCAACTGGGCGGGGCGATGTCGTGGAGCAAGCCGGCGGAGTTGGCGCCGTTTGCCGCTGAGTCGCCGTTCGCCGGGTTGGCGGTGCCGGCCGAGGTGAAGGTGCATCAGCAGGTGCTGGCCAGGCCGGATGCGCAACTGGCCGGGCACACCTGGGCGCGGCTCTCCGATGGCACCCCGCTGGTGACCGAGGCGGTGCGCGGGGCGGGGCGGATCGTGCTGTTTCATGTGACGGCGAATGCGGATTGGTCGGATCTGCCGCTGTCCGGGTTGTTCGTGCAGATGCTGCGGCGGATGGTCGATCTGTCGGTGGGGGTGAGCGGGGCGGAGGATGCGTCGGGGGTGAAGCTGGCGCCGGTGGAGACGCTGGATGGGTTCGGGCAGCCGGGGGCGCCGCCGCCGGTGGCCGGCGCGTTGACGGCGGCGGAACTGGCGCGGGCGCTGCCGTCGCCGCGGCATCCGCCGGGGCTGTATGGGCCGGAGAGCGGGCGGCGCGTGCTGAATCTGGCGACGCATCTGGGGGTGCCGGTGGCGGCGGCGGAGATCGGCGGCGCGCGGCAGGAGCGGCTGGGGGCGGCGGCGCCGGAGCGGGCGCTGGCGCCGTGGCTGATCGCGGCGGCGCTGGCGCTGCTGGCGGTCGATCTGCTGGTGAGCCTGCGGCTGCGCGGGCTGTTCCGGGCGTCGATTGCGGCCGGGATGGTGTTGATGTTGGGGATGGGGGGGGCGCAGGCGGCGTTGAACCCCGATACCAACCCGGCGCTGGTGACGCGGCTGGCCTATCTGGTGACCGGGGATGCGCGGCTGGACGGGATTTCCAAGGCCGGGCTGGAGGGGCTGTCGGAGCAGGTCAACCAGCGCACCAACGCGGTGCTGGCGGCGCCGGCGCCGGTGGTGCCGGGGGAGGATGATCTGTCGTTCTATCCGCTGATCTACTGGCCGATCTCGGCGGATCAGCCGGCGCAGTCGGGGGCGGCGGTGGCGGCGCTGAACGACTATATGGCGCATGGCGGGATCATCGTGATCGACACCCGCAACGGCGGCAGCGGCGAGGGGTTCGCGGCCGGGGCGGATGCGGCGCTGCCGCGGATCGCCGCCGGGCTGGCGATCCCGCCGCTGGCGCCGCTGACGCCGCAGCATGTGCTGGCGCATAGCTTCTATCTGCTGCAGGACTTTCCCGGGCGCTATACCGGGGCGACGGTATGGGTGCAGCGCGACCAGGACCGCAGCAATGACAGCGTGAGCCCGGTGATCATCGGCGGGCATGACTGGGCGGCGGCCTGGGCGGTGGATGCCGATGGCCGCAATCCGTATGCGACGATCCCCGGCGGGGCGCGGCAGCGGGTGATCGCCTATCGGTTCGGGGTCAATCTGGTGATGTATGCGCTGACCGGCAACTACAAGGGCGACCAGGTGCATGTGCCGGCGATCCTTGAGCGGCTGGGGCAATAGATGCAGCCGTTCGGGAGCATGACCCAGGCGATCGCGGCGGTGCGGTTCGCGCCGGTGGTGCCGCTGTGGCTGCTGGCCGCACTCGGGCTGCTGTGCGCGGTGGCGCTGGGGGTGGCGCTGTGGCGGCGGGCGGGCGGGGTGGGCTGGCGGCTGCTGGCGTTCGCGGCGCTGCTGCTGTGGCTCGCCGGGCCGCGGCTGGTGCAGGAGACGCGCCAGGGGCTGCCGGATATCGGGCTGCTGGTGGTGGACCAGTCGGCCAGCATGCATGTCGACGACCGCGCGAAGCTGGCCGAGGCGGCGCGGGCGCGGATCGAGGCCGAGGCGGGCCGCCTGCCGGACCTGGAACTGCGCAGCATCACGGTGCCGGAGGGCGGCAGCGAGGGCACCAGGCTGTTTGCCGCGATCGACCGGGCGCTGGCGGATATTCCGCGCGCCCGGCTGGCCGGGATCGTGGCGATCACCGATGGCCAGGTGCATGACATCCCGGCCTCGCCACCGGGCGGTGCGCCGTTGCAGGTGCTGATTCCGGCCAAGGGGGAGCAGCTGGACCGGCGCATCCGGCTGATCGACGCGCCGAGCTACGGGATCGTCGGCAAGACGGTGACGCTGCGCCTTGCGGTGGAGGATCTGGGCAAGCCGCGCAACGGGATGGCCTATGGCGCCACCGCGCGGCTGACGATACGGCGCGACGGCGAGCCGCCGCGGATCGAGCGGGTGCCGCTGGGCACCGAGCAATCCGTCGAGGTGCCGATCACCCGCGGCGGGCCGACGGTGGTGGAACTGACCGTCGATCCGCTGCCCGGCGAGGTGAGCCAGTTGAACAACCGCGCCGTGGTTTCGATCAACGGGGTGCGCGACCGGCTGCGGGTGCTGCTGATCTCCGGTGAGCCGCATATCGGCGAGCGGACCTGGCGGCGGCTGCTGAAATCCGACCCGTCGGTGGACCTGGTGCATTTCACCATCCTGCGCTCGCCGGAGACCGGCGATATGACGCCGCTCAACGAGCTGGCGCTGATCGCGTTTCCGGTGCGCGAGCTGTTCCAGGTGAAGATCAAGGATTTCGACCTGATCATCCTGGACCGGTTCGCCAATCACGGGCTGCTGCCGACGCTGTATCTGCGCAATATCGCCGATTACGTGCGCGGCGGCGGGGCGCTGCTGATCAGCAGCGGGCCGGAATTCGCCTCGCCGGCGTCGCTGGCGGCGACACCGTTGGCCAGTGTGCTGCCGGCGCGGCCGGCCGGGGTGCTGGATGCGCCGTTCCGGCCGGAACTGACGCCGCTCGGCATGCGTCATCCGGTGACCGAGGGGCTGCCGGGGTGGACCGAAGGCAAGCCGCCGAGTTGGGGGAGCTGGTATCGGCGGATCGTGCCGAGCGATGTGCAGGGCGAGGTGCTGATGGCGGCGCCGGATGGGTCGGGCGGCGAGTCGCCGCTGCTGGTGCTGAACCATGTCGGCGAGGGGCGGGTGGCGCTGCTGCTGTCGGACCAGATCTGGCTGTGGTCGCGCGGCCACCAGGGCGGCGGGCCGCAGGCGGAGTTGCTGCGGCGGGTGGCGCACTGGCTGATGAAGGAGCCGGAGCTGGACGAGAACACGCTGCGCGCCAGCATCAAGGACGGAAGGCTGGCGGTGGACCGGCGCACCACCGAGGCGGTGGCGGCGCCGCCGATCGCGGTGACCGACCCGGACGGCCAGCAGATCACGCTGGCTTTGCGCAGCCTCGGGCCTGGGCATGCGGCCGGGGCGTTGGAGGCGAAGCTGCCGGGGGTGTGGCGGGTGACCGATGGGGTGCGCACCGCCTATGCCGCCTCCGGCGTGGCCAACCCGCTGGAGATCGCCGATCTGCGGGCGACCGCCGGCAAGCTGGAGCCGGTGATGCGGGACTCCGGCGGCAGCGTGCACTGGCTGGCGAACGGCATCCCGGCGCTGCGCCGGGTGGAGCCGGATCGCGAGAGTGCCGGGGCCGACTGGATCGGGCTGCAGCGACGGCATGCCCATCTGGTGACCGGCATCGCCTCGCTGCCGCTGCTGCCGGCGCCGCTGGCGTTGCCGCTGCTGCTTGGGCTGGCGTTGCTGGCGTGGCGGCGGGAGGGGAAGTAAGGCCTTCTTTTTGTGAACAAAAAGAAGCAAAAAAACGTTTTATCCATTGGAGTGTACGAGGGCTCCGCCGCTCCGCTGTCGCAAGGCGAATGAAGTTTTTTGGTCCTTTTTTGCAAAAAAGGACTGCTTCCTTGCTATCTGTGGTGCTTGCGCCCCCAGGAGTATGTGTCTTTCAGAATTTTCCGTCTTCTCCTCGCCTGACCGCCGTGTTGACCCTGGTGGGGTTCATCGGGTTGTGCCTGCTGGTCGGCGTGTCCGGCGCCGGGTTGACCGCGCAGGCGGTGCGGGGCTGGTATCTGACCCTGGTGGCGCCGCCGGGGACGCCGCCGAACTGGCTGTTCGCGCCGGTCTGGACGGCGCTGTATGTGCTGGTCGGCACCGCGGCCTGGCTGGTCTGGCGGGTGCCGGCCTATCGGTCGGTCGACAAGCGGGCGGCGTTGCAGCTTTGGGGCTGGCAGTTGCTGCTGAACGCGCTGTGGACGCCGGCGTTTTTCGGGCTGCACAGCACGGTGCTGGGGCTGCTGGTGATCGTGCCGCTGGTGGCGCTGATCGGCATGACGATGGTGAGCTTCGCCCGGCTGCGCCCTATCGCCGCCGCATTGCTGGTGCCTTATCTGGGCTGGATCTGTTATGCCACATACCTGAATATCGGATTCTGGTGGCTCAACCGGATTTAGGGTAGGATCGCACGATGACACGCACCTTTGTTTCGGCGCGCGGCGCATTGGGCGCCGCCGCTCTCGCTGCCATGTTGCTCGCGGCGCCGTCGGCGCAAGCGCAGGTCGGCAATCTGCTGGCCGGGGCGCTGCAATCCGGTGACGTTCATGGCGGCATCGGCAGCGGCAAGAACCCGGACGATCAGTTCCGCAAGCCGGCGCCGGCGCCCAGCTTGCCCGGCGCGCGCAGCACGCCGGACCGGGCGGCGCCGAGCGACAAGCTGGCGACCGACATGCAGCCGAACGATGCGCTGTTCGACGCGGTGAACCGTGGCGACATCGCCGGGGTGCGCGAGGCGCTCAGCCGTGGCGCGGAGGTGAGCGCGCATAATATTCTTGGCCTCACGCCGATCGATCTGTCGGTCGATCTCGGCCATACCAGCATCACCTTCCTGCTGCTGTCGATGCGCCACGCGGCGCCGGCCGGCGGGCAGCCGGCGGTGCGCACCGCGACCGCGGCAGCCGGCCAGGGCGTGCATGTGCGCCGGGCGCCGCTCGCTCCGGTGCACCGCGACGGGGCGACGCAATCGGCGGCAATGCAGGCGCCGCCCCGCCCGGTGGCGCCGCGACCGGCGCCGCGGCCGCAGGTGATGGCCGATGATGGCGGCACGCCCAGGCCCTCGGTCGGGTTTCTCGGTTTCGGCAAGTAGCGGCTGCGGCCTACTTCAACAACTCCCAGTGGCCGTCCTTGACGGTGATCAGCACCAGCGAGCGGGCGTCGGTGCCGTTATGGTCGGTCGGCGACATGCTGTAGATGCCTGAGGCGCCGAATACGTCCTTCTCCCGCTCCATCGCATCGCGCAGCGCGGTGCGGAACGCGGCGGTGCCCGGCCGGGCGGCTTGCAGCGCGGTCGGCACCGCCCGCTCGATCAGCAGCCAGGCATCCCAGGCCGAGGCGCCGAACAGCGAGCGGGTGTTGGGGCCGTATTTGCCCTCGTACAGCTTCACATAGGCCATCGCCGGCTTTTTGGCGGCGGAACTGTCGGGCAGTTGCTCGGCCACCACCACCGGGGCGGCGGCCAGGATCGCGCCATCGGCGGATTTGCCGGCGACGCGCAGGAAATCCGGGTTGGCGACGCCCTGATTGAGCAGAATCAGCCCCTTGTAACCGCGATTGCGCAACTCGATCACCGGCATGGCGGCGGGGGTGCCGCTGCCGGCGATGAACACGCCGTCCGGCCGCAGCGCCATCAGCTTCAGCACCTGCGGCGTGACCGAGGTGTCGGTGAGGTTGTATTTCTCCACGCCCAGCGGCTTGATGCCGCGCTGCCCGGCCTCCTGTTTGGCGGCGGCGGCGAAGGCGTCACCGAACGCGGTGGCCTGGGCGATGGTCGCCACGGTCTTGCCGCCGTGGTCCTTCAGATACTGCATCGGGCCGGTCAGCATGGCGGTTTCCGGCGGCGCCAGCTTGAACGCCCAGCGCCGGTTGCCCTGCTGCGGCACGATGATGGCGTTGGAGCCGGCCAGGCTGATCATCGGCGTGCCGGAGGCGCCGGCGACATCCAGCACCGCGAGCGAGGTGGGGGTGACGCTGGGGCCGATCACGATGTCCACCTTCTCCTCGGTGACCAGCTTCCGGAACGCACGCACCGCCGCCGAACTGTCGGTGCCGTCGTCGAGCACCACGTAGCGGATGTTCTGGCCGGCGATCTGGCGCGGCAGCAGCTCGATCACATTGCGCATCGGGATGCCGAGCGAGGCGGCCGGGCCGGTCAGCGACAGCACCGCGCCGATGGTGAGATCGGCCCTGGCCGGGGCGGCGGAGGCCAGCAGCAGGCCGGCGAGGGCCAGCAGGATGCGCTTCATGCACGGGGGTTCCCTTGATGCGTTTGCGTCACTGTAGGGCGGATCTCCGGTGCCGGGAACCGGCTTGCGCGGCGCCGCGGAACGGGCCCATTGTGGGGGTTTGCCGACGTTCGGCATAGGCTGAGGCAGCAAGGGGAGGCGATGTCGGCGACGTATCTCCTGGTGGTCCTGGCCGGGCATGTGGTGCTGCTGCTGCGGGGCGCGCGCATGGTGCAGACCGGCATCGTGCGCGCCTACGGCTCCGAGTTGCGCCGGGTGCTGGGCGCCGGGCTGAACAGCCGCTGGCTGGCGCTGCTGGCCGGCATCGGGGTGACCGCGCTGTTGCAGAGCAGCACGGCGACCGCGCTGATGACCACCTCGTTCGCCGCCGATGGGCTGGTGGCGCTGGTGCCGGCGCTGGCGGTGATGCTGGGCGCCAATGTCGGCACTGCGCTGATGGTCAAGCTGCTGACCTTCGACATCTCCTGGCTGTCGCCGGTGCTGCTGATCGCCGGCTATATCGGCTTCAAGCGCGGCAGCGGCTCGTCGCGGAAGGGGCGGCTGCAGAATCTCGGCCGGGTCGGTATGGGGCTCGGGCTGATGCTGCTGGCGCTGCGGCTGCTGGTGGAGGCGATGCGGCCCGCCGAGGCGGCACCGATCCTGCGCGAATTGCTGGAGGCGCTGACCTCGGAGCCGGTGCTGGACGTGCTGCTGGCCGCGGTGCTGACCTGGGCTGCGCATTCGTCGGTTGCGGTGCTGCTGATGATCGTGCCGCTGGCCAGCACCGGGGTGGTGCCGCCGGTGGCGGCGCTCGCGCTGGTGCTGGGGGCCAATCTCGGCTCCGCGGTGTCGCCGGTGCTGGAGGCGGGCGGGCCATCGGCGGCCGGCAAGCGGCTGCCGGTGGGCAACCTGGCGTTCCGGGCGGTCGGCTGCGTGGTGGCGCTGCCGTTCCTGGCGCCGATCGCGGGTGCCTTGACCGCGCTCTCGGGCGATGCCGGCGCGCAGGCGGTGTATTTCCATATCCTGCTCAACGTGGTGCTGGCGATCGGCTTCATCGGGCTGCTGGACCCGGCGGCGGCGCTGCTGGTGCGGCTGCTGCCGGATGCGGCGCGCGGGCCCGACCCCGGCCAGCCGCATTACCTGGACCCGGCGGCGCTGGAGACGCCGTATCTGGCGCTGGCCAACGCGGCGCGCGAGGTGCTGCGGATGGGCGACCTGGTGGAGACCATGCTGCGCCGCAGCCTGGAGGCGCTGCTGGACGGCAGGCGAGACGCGGCCGACGAGACGGTGCGGCTGTCGCGGGCGCTGGATGCGTTGGGCGAGGATGTGAAGGCCTATCTGACCCGGATCGCCGCCGAGCCGCTGGCCGAGCGGGATGCGCGGCGCTGCGCGGCGATTCTCGAATTCGCGGTCAATCTCGGCCATGTCGGGGCGATCGCCGAGCGCAGCCTGGTGGACAGCGCGCGGCGGCTGAGCAAGCGGCATCTGAGCCTGGACGCCGCCGACCGCGCCGATCTGGTGGCGTTCCATGCCGAAGTGCTGGAGGACCTGGTGCTGGCGCTGTCGACGCTGATGGCCGAGGACGCCCGCGGCGCGCAGCAACTGATCGACGCCAAGCGGCGGCTCAGCGAGCGGGAGCGGGCGGCGGCGGCGGCGC
Organism: Acetobacteraceae bacterium; assembly: GCA_035497095.1. Classification (GTDB taxonomy): domain Bacteria; phylum Pseudomonadota; class Alphaproteobacteria; order Acetobacterales; family Acetobacteraceae; genus 70-18. The sequence continues at coordinate 9,993 of DATJEA010000512.1, forward strand.
ATCTGGCGCGGCTGTCGCCGGATCGGCCGGATGCGCTGGAATGCAGCACGCTGCATCTGGGGGTGCTGCGCGACCTGAAGCGGATCAATTCGCTGCTGTCCTCGGTCGGCTACGCAGTGCTGGACCGGGCGGACCCGGAGCCGGCTACCGAGGCGTGAGCGTGCTGGCGCGGGCGCGCGGTCGTCCCTATGTTCGCGCTATCGGGTCCGGAGAATTCTGTATGCGTCATGCGATACTTGCGGTCATCCTGCTGCTGGGGTTGGCACCCCGGCCCGGCATGGCGGCGGATGCGGCGCCGCTGGCGCTGGCGGCGCATCGGGCGAGCTATGCGCTCACCCTGCAATCGGCGCGCGGCGACGTGGTCGCGGCCTCGGGCAACATGGCCTATGAGGTGACCGACGCCTGCGACGCCTGGGCGGTGCGCCAGCGGCTGACCATGACGGTGACCAACCGCAATGGCCAGGATATCGAGATGGTCTCCGACTACACCACCTGGGAGAGCAAGGATGGGCTGCGGCTGCGCTTCCGGCTGCGCCAGACCACCGAGGACGCGGTGAGGAGCGAGCTTTCCGGCAAGGCCAGCCTGTCGCATACCGGCGGGCCGGGGGTCGCCAGCTACGACATGCCGCCGGACACCAGCAAGGACCTGCCGGCCGGCACGGTGTTCCCGATGGCGCATACCGAACTGTTGTTGCAGGCGGCGCGGGCCGGCAAGAAGTTCATCGCGCTGCCGCTGTTCGACGGCACCAGCGCGGATGGCGCGCAGAATACCGGCGTCGCGATCACCGGCTGGGACAAGCCGGCGCCGAACAAATACAAGGTGCTGGCGGCGCTGCCGAGCACGCGGGTGCATATCGGCTTCTTCGATCGCGACAAGCACGCGCTGCTGCCGGATTACGAGGTGAGCATGCGCTATTGGGCGAACGGCATCGCCGATGACCTGTCGATGGATTTCGGCAGCTTCGTGATGCGCGGCACGCTGACGTCGCTGGTGCTGCCGGCCAGGCCGTCCTGCTAAGCAAGGAAGGCTTCTTTTTGTGAGCAAAAAAGAAGCAAAAGAACTTTTCACTCATTGAAGTCTGGAACTGGCCCGGACTCCAATGAATGAAGTTTTTTGCGCGCTTTTTTTCAAAAAAGCGCCGCTTGCTTGCTTCGGCTAGAGCCGCGTGTCCGACCCCAGGTGGAACAGACAGTCGCCGCGCACGGTGCGGCCGGGGATGCGCTTGCACAGCAGCAGGCCGTCGCGGGCGAAGTGCAGCTCGACCGCCGGCGCCCAGGGGGTTTCCGGGAAATGCACCCGGCCGGCGAGTTGGCCCGCCTTGACGTCCTGGCCGAGTTCGGCGACCGGCTCGAACACGCCGCTTTCCGGCGCGTAGATGAAGTAGTCGCTGCCGCCGACCTCGACGATGCGGCCGGGGCCGTCGACCGCGATGCGCATCGCCTCGGGCAGGATGCCGAGATGCACCAGGAGGTTGCGCAGGCCGCGCTCGGCGATGCGCAGCGCCTCGGCGGTGACGGTGCCGGAGCCGGCCATCTCGGTGCCGATCGCCACCTTGCCGGCGCGCTGGGCGCCGCCGGAGAGGGTGTGGTCGGCGCCGGTGCCGTTGCCGCCGCCGGTGATGTAGGCGTTAGGCGCCCCGAAGGCGCGCAGGGCGGCGAGTTGCTTCTGGTAGAATGCCGCGTCCGGAGCGCGTTTGATCAGCGCGGTCGGCAGATACATCAGCGAGGAGCCGCCGGAGTGCAGGTCGCAGACCAAGTCGGCCAGCGGCAGCAATTCGCTCTCGATGTAATAGGCGATCTGCTGGGTGACGGTGCCGTCCGGGTCGCCGGGGAAGCTGCGGTTGAGGTTGCCGTCGTCGATCGGCGAGGTGCGGCGCCCGGCCATGCCGGCGGGGAAATTGGCCATCGGCAGGATGATCACGCGGCCCTTGATCATCGCCGGGTCGAGCGATTTGACGAGGTTGGCCAGCGCCACCTGGCCCTCGTACTCGTCGCCGTGGTTGCCCGAGACGAACAGCGCGGTGGGGCCGGCGCCGTTCTTCAGCACCACGATCGGGATCGGGATGAAGCCGTAGGCCGAGCTGTGCACCGAGTGGAACAGCCGGATGAAGCCGTGCTGGCGGCCGTCCTTGTTGAAATCGACCTCGGGAACCAGGCGAGAGCGGCGGGGCTCGGACATCGGGGGGTTGGGTCCTTCTTGGTGGGGCGCGGGTGGATCAGGCTTTTCTGGCGCGGGCGGCGGCCAGGTAGCTCGCGTTTCCGGGCGTGTCGGCGTTTTGCGG
>DATJEA010000513.1:0-1884 GCA_035497095.1 Acetobacteraceae bacterium
CAGGTCGTGGTTCTGGTAGTTGCCGCACTGGTCGATCCGCTGAAACGGCACGCTCACGGCGGTGTCCAGCTCGGTCAGGATGTCGGCCAGTACGTCGCACAGCACGTCGGCGCGGCCCTCGTTGAGGAACACCAGGTAGAAACCGGTCTGGCACCCCATGACCCCGACCGAGACGAAACTGTCCGGCAGGTGGCGCTGGAAGCCTTGCAGCAACACATGTTCGATCGAGTGCAGTTCGGTGCTGGACAGATAACGCCCCGCGTTCGGCCGCCGCAGGCGCAGATCGACGCAATAGATCACGTCGCCGTGCTGGCCGCGGCGGGCGGAGCGCAGTTGCACGCTGGGCGCCCTGAGCAGGCGATGGTCCTGCTCCCCGACACAGCGCCGATCCCAGCCCAGTCGTTCCAGGTCGATCATCATCGACGGCTTTCGTCAGTGGGCAACCAACCGCCACCGGTGCGCCGGGCGCCCCGCGCCAATGGCGCCAGGTGCCGGTAGCTGTCGGCGAGCGCTTTCTGCCACGAGGCAACGTGGTGGTACAGCTCAACCGCGCCGTAACCGCAGAAGCCGCGATCGGTCAGCGCCTTGAAGCTGGACGCAAAATCGAGGCTGCCCTCGCCGGGGATTTCGTGGAAATGGGCGACACCGGTCAGCGTATTGGCGACCATCCGCGCCACCAGCGGCGGGTTCCTGACCCCGCGCAGATAGGCGATGACCGGCCTGGCCCGCTCCAGCACGTCGAAGCTCAGGTCGGGCACCGAGATCAGGTAGGTGAAGATCTCATCGTCCAGCGCCGAACTGCCGAGGTACAGGCTGGCGTAGTCGACCCAGGCTGCGGCGTTGCGGATGCCGGCCCGCGCCAGCAAGGCGCCGATCCGCTGCTGCCGTTGGCGGCTCGGCGGCGCATCGCTGAAATAGAGCGGCTGGGCTGCGTCCACCAGCAGGTAGTCGGCGCCGCGCGGGAAATATACCAGGGTGCTGGCGAAGCTCAGGTCGAAGGCCAGCGTGTCAGCGTCGCTGACGATTTTGAGGTTGTAGCCCGGGCGCGCATCGGAGATGTGCAGGTAGCGGGTCAGCGGCGCGGCCCTGCCCAATGCCGCGACGTAATCGGGCTCAGAGCAATAGGCGTGACACAGGTCGACATGCAGACGGAAGTGCGGTGAGTCGATCTCGCGCACCAGTGCCAGCCCATCGTCCATCGTCTCGATCAGCATGCCCGGTTCCGGCTCAATCAGCAGGGTGATATCCTTGTCGTTACGAATCTCGTGCAGGCACTGTCGGATGCTGTCCACCAGCAGCTCATGTGGATCGATCGTCGAATTGCGCACATGTTCAGCGCGGATGAAGCCGCTGCCAAAGCTGACCAGCGGCGCGGCCAGCCGGCGAGCGGTATGGATACCGCGTTTGACCAAGTCGATGCGCCGTTTACGCCCGGCCAGGTCCAGCGCCAGCAGCGAGGGCTCGTGCGGTCGCTGTGGATCGAAGAAATGTGATGCGGTGGCGACACAGACCGGTTGCACCCGCGCCGCGGCCAGGCGTTCCCGCACGGTTGCCAGATAGTCGTCGTCGATGTCGAACGGATTGAACTGGCGGCGGTGGAAGGCGATCTCGATCCCCTCGTAGCCGGCGGCGCCGACCGCGTCGATGGCCGCGAGAAAATCCAGATTGGTCAGGCCGAATGTGCTGTAGGCGAGTCGGATCGTACCCATGTGCGCCCTTGCAAGCGGATTGCACCATTGTCACCTACACCGCGCGCGCATGCCGCCCCGCCTCGGGCCGCAGATAGCGGTCGAATGCCGCGGCGACATTGCGCACGAACGGCCGGCCGGTGGCGGAGAGCCGCACCACCCGGCCGTCCCAGTGCAGCAGCCCGTCCTGCGCCAT
>DATJEA010000514.1:0-5355 GCA_035497095.1 Acetobacteraceae bacterium
CCCCAACAGGCCCTGCCAGTGGCTGCCGAACTCGCCGCTGCGGCTGTGGCTGGTATTGTCGAAATGGCTGCTGCTGGCGGCGCTGTCATATTCGGTGCCATAGCCGAGGCCGTTGCTCTGCAAGGTGAGGTTGTTGGCCCATTCGCCGCCCCAGAGCGGCGCAGTGATGCCGCCATGCAGGGTGTAGCCCAGCTGGATGACGCCATAGGTGCTGGCATGGTCGCGCACCGAGGCGCCGCCGGGCGGCGTGACGGTGCGAAAGCCGTTGCCGGGGGCATCGTCCCAGACGTTGACGGTGCGGGCGGCGGACAGCTCATAGCGCACGGCGCCGCTCTGGCCATGATATTCCGCCGTGATGTTGGGATGCCATGATCCCGAGCCGATATAAGTGATCCCCGTGGTGACGATCAGTTGGTCGGCGGCGTTGGCGTTGAGGACGACGTTGGCCACCACGCTCTGGCCCTGCATGTCGATGCCCGGCGCGCCGCCGCGGATCACCTCGATGCGTTCGACCGTGCCGGCGGGAATGCGCGAAAGAATGCTGCTCAGGCTGTCGTTCTTGGCGGCCGGGCGCACGCCGTTGATCAGCACATTGCCGCCGCTGCCGGCGAAGCCGCGCGTACCGCTGCCATTGTCCAGGTTGAAGCCCGGAACGCGCCCGATCATGTCGTTGGCGGTGGCGGGCCGGGCATCGGCGAAGAAGGCCGCCGGATAGGTCGAGATCGCGTCGGACTCGGCGGCCCAGGCCGGCGCCGCCAGCAGAAAGCCGGATAAAACCCAGGCAAACGTTGCAAATCTTCGCATTCCTGATCCTCGGTCTTGTAATGCCATGCAGCGTGTATAGCATTATACCTTGCATAACATGGTATGATTGTCTATACGGCAGGCGAAGGCGGTGGCGAGCCGCCACCGAAACAAGGGAGAGGTGCATGAAAATCGCGATCGCGATGACGGCTTTGGTGCTTCTGGCCGCGACGGCGGCTTCGGGCCGTGACTGGGATGACGACTTCGTTCCCCGCGCTCCCGTGGTGCAGCAGCCCGGACATTATGAATGGGACTGGGATGGCAAGGACAGTCTCGGCATCCAGGCGCCGGTCAGCGTGCGCTATACGCCCCAAGGCGCCCCGCGCATCGTCGCCACCGGCCCCGGCGAATTGCTGGCGCATCTGCAAGTGGGGCAGGGGCGTATCCGCGTCGACCGCGACTATCATTATTCCGGCCGCGATCGCGTCCAGGTCACTGTCACCGGCGTTACCGTCCACAACATCGCGCTCTCCGGCAGCGGCCAGGCTAGCCTGGAGAAGCTCGATCTCGATCACCTGAACCTGGCGATCTCGGGCAGCGGTTCGCTGCGCGGCGACGGCCGTGCCGATACCGTTAATCTTTCGGTTTCCGGCTCGGGCAACGCCGATTTGGCGAATCTCGCGGCGCGCACCGCCAACATCCATATCTCCGGCAGCGGCCGCGTGAACCTGACGCCGCGCGACAGCGCCGCTCTTGCCGTCAGTGGCTCAGGCATCGTGCGCATGACCGCCAGGCCGCCGCATTTGTCGCAGGCGGTGACCGGATCGGGCGGCGTGCGCATCGGCGGCAATTGAGCGGCGCGCGGCGCGGAGGCCGCAAGATTGCGGTCCGACGTGCGGACAGTTAGCCTTTCGGACAGCGCTCTGCCCGAATCCCCAGCGGAAACAATTTTGCCCGAAAGCATCCAGACACAACTCAGGAAAGGCGTCCTGGAATTGTGCGTCCTCACTCTGCTCTCGCGCGGCGATTCTTATGGCTACGAGATTGCCAGCAAGCTGATGGCGGAGGTGGGGATGGGCGAAGGCACCATCTATCCCTTGATGCGCCGCATGCAGGGGGACGGGTTGGTCTCGACCTATCTGGTGGAAGTCCCCGGCAGCCCGCCACGCAAATATTACCGCATGACTGATGTCGGGCGCGAAACCCTGGCCGCCCAGCACGGTGAATGGAAAAGCTTCATGGCGGCGGTGGAGACAATGCTGGGAGACGGCCCATGACGCGCGCCCTTTTCATCGCGCGGTTGCGGGACGGGCTGGGCGGGCTTGGCGCGGAGGAGATCGACGAGATCGCCGCCGACTATGACGCCCATTTCCGTGACGCGATGGCGGCGGGGCGCGGGGAAGCCGATGTCGCCGCCTCGCTGGGCGATCCGGTGCAGCTTGGCCGCGAGATCCGGGTGGAAACCAAGCTGCGCCGCTGGGAGGCACGCCGCAATCCGCGCACCTTCCTGCGCGCCGGGGCGGCGCTGCTGCCGGTCTTCGGCCTGGCGATCCTGCTGCCGGTGATCCTGGGACTGCTGCTCTGCGCCGGCCTCGCCGCCTATGTCCTTTATATCGCCGCCGGCACCGGCCTGCATCTGGTGGCGGGCCTGCATTCCGGCAACGGCAATGTGCTGCTGCCGGCCATGGTGGGCGCGGGCCTGCTCTGCGGCGTGGTCGGTTTCGCCGCCCTGATCGGGCTGCTGCTGGACAGCGGCATGCGCGTTCTGGGCCGTTATGTGCGGGTGAACTACCGGCTGCTGAAGCCGGACGACTGGCAAGGAGACTGACATGTCCCGGATGCTTGCCATCATCGCCGCTGTCGGCCTGTCACTATGCGCCGCGCTGCTGGGCGGCGCCACCCTGCTGGGCGGCGACGATGTTTTCCACGATCCACGTTCGATGGAAGGGCTGAAGCCGCTGATCGATCTGGCGACGCGCAAGGAATGGCGCTGGGCCGGCGGCGACACGCTGGCGCTGGATGCGCCCATGACCATCCGCTATCAGCCGAACGGCAAGCCCAACGTCACCATCACGGGCCCCGCCGAAGCGGTGGACCATGTCCGTTTCGGCGAGGGCCGCATCACCTCCGACGCGCCGGTGTCCCGGCGGCAAGCCGCCAAGCTGCATGCGGTGGTCAGCGGCGTGCCGATCCGCAAATTCGTGGTCAATGGCGGCGAGAATCTCGAGCTTGGCCATATCGACCAGGACGATCTCAGTCTTTACGTCAACGGGGCCGGCACGGTCAGTGGCAGCGGCAAGGTGAGCGATCTGAAGCTGGTGTTGAGCGGCCCGGGCAAGGCCGACCTCGGCGATTTGTCGGTGGGCGATGCCACGGTCTCGATCCTGGGGCCGGGCGAAGTCGTGCTGTCGCCGATTGGCGCGCTGAAACTCTTCATGGCGGGCAATGGCCACATCACCTTGAAAAGCAAGCCTGCCAGCATCAAGCGCCGCATTCTGGGCAACGCCGTCATCGAGACGCCGGACGGCACCGAACCGGCATTGCCGACGCCGCCGGGCGCGATGCCGGTGCCGGTTCAGGATCCGGTACAGAAACAAGTGCAGGTGGTGATCCCGCCACTGGCGGGGACGCCGTCCGGCACCAAGGATCACGCCCTGGTCAACGGAAGCAAGAATGTCGATCTTGGCCATATCGACCAGGATCATCTCACCGTCTCGGTTTCGGGCTCCGGTTCGGTGACGGCGCAAGGCCGTGTCGATACGCTGGACGTGAATGTCATGGGCACCGGCAATGCCCGTCTGGGCGGCCTGAAAGCACGGCGCGTCACGGTCAACATCTTCGGCTCGGGCAACGCCACCGTCGCGCCCGCCGAGGAAGCGAAGGTGCGGATCTCGGGCAGCGGCCATGTCCGTCTGACCACCAAGCCGGCGCGGATCGAACGCGCCATCACCGGCGGCGGCAGAATCATCGAAGCGGAATGACGCCGCTTCGGGGCCATCGTCGCGCGCCTGACGTTACGGAAGCTTGTGTGCTTTCGATCACGGCGTATCGTCTTTTCAGGGGGGACGGCGCCCCGCTGCGGACGTTCTCTGCCTTTAAAATCTCACAGGCTGAGAGCGCGCTTTCGCGCAAGTCTCAAGCCTTGAGAGAATGACCGCCAGGGCACATTGACGCTTGGCGTGCGGCCAAGCTTCTACTGACAACGAACAAGTTTGCGTCGGTCGGATGAATGCCGGCCCGGTGTCGCCGCAAGAAGCGATATCAGGCTCGGAGGAGCTTTGTCCGCCCGGCAGCGACAGACACAAGGGGGATACCATGAAGACACGTCATTCGCTCGCGATCGCCTTGCTGACCGGAGCCAGCACTCTGGCCATCGCCGGCATGGCCGCCGCCCAGACTCAGCCGGCGCAGACCGAACCCGAGCAGGTGGTGGTCACCGGCTCGCGCATCATCAGCAACGGCAACGACATGCCGACGCCGGTGACGATCGTTTCGTCCGACGAACTGCTGAACAGCGTGCCCAAGAGCATCATGGACGGCCTGGCCGACCTGCCGATCTTCGACGGCGGCCGCAGCCCGCAGACCAATGTCGGCAACTCTTCGCAGAACAATGCCTCGCATCAGTTCAACATCCGCAATGTCGGCATCACCCGTACCCTGGTCCTTTATGACGGACGCCGCATCGCCCCGACCTCGCCCACCGGCGAAGTCGATGCCGACATCATTCCGCAGATGCTGCTGCAGCGTGTCGATGTGGTGACCGGCGGCGTCTCGGCGGTCTATGGCTCCGACGCCGTGGCCGGTGTGGTGAACTTCATCACCGACAAGAATTTCAATGGCGTCAAATTCGACGGCCATGTCGGCGTTTCCGAATATGGCGACGATGTCGAGGAGCGCGTCGGCGTCGCCGGCGGCATGAACATCCTGAGCGGACGCGGCCATATCGAAGGCAGCCTCGAATATTACAACAATCCCGGTGTCGCCGGCGCCGACAAGCTGCAGCGGCCGTGGAACTTCCTCACCCGCTCGTCGCAGGGCGCCGCCTCGGCAAAAAGCCTTGCCAGCCTCTGCAACTACACCCGCCTGGAATCCTCGAGCTATGGCGGCTACATCTCCAGCGGCAGCGTCAACAAGTTGAACACCGGCAACCCCTATGCCGATACTACCTTCAACGCGGACGGCAGCCTGCGTCCCTTCGTGCATGGCAGCCCGTCGGGCACCGGCAACGTCACCTGCGGCCCCAACGCCGCCACCGTCAATCCCAGCGACGGCATCTACTACCAGGAGGCCTCCCTGGTCGCGTCGAGCCAGATGGTTCAGGCCTTCGGCCGCTTCGACTACAGCCTCACCGACGACATCTCGGCCTATGCCGAGCTGACCCGGACGCAGATTCAGAACAACAACGTCCACCAGACCAACGAGATCCGCAACGTCACCCTCAGCGCGACCGACGCCTTCCTCGATCCCACGGTTTCGGCGAACATGGTGGGCGCCGGCAAGTCGACTTTCAATTTCAGCCGTGCCTTCCTGACCTCGCCGCCGCTCCAGTCCAACAGCTGGACGACATCCTACCTGGCGGACGCCGGCCTGAAGGGGCACATCTTCGGTGAC
>DATJEA010000515.1:0-3039 GCA_035497095.1 Acetobacteraceae bacterium
GGCTTCTCGCTGATGAGCGGTGGCGCGCAGAGCAATGCCGCCTTCATGGTGGTGCGCCTCAAGCCATTCGCCGATCGCACCGCGGTGGCCGACCATGCGCAGGCGGTGATCGGGCGGGTATTCGGGGCGGCGCAGCAGATCCGCTCGGCGCAGATCTTCCCGTTCAACCTGCCGCCGATCATCGGGCTGTCCACCTCCGGCGGCTTCGAATACCAGTTGGAGAACCTCGAAGGCCGCGACCCGGCGGACATGGCCAGCGCGCTGCAGGGGTTGCTGGCGGCGGCCAACCAGGACCCGCATCTGTCGCGGGTGTTCTCCACCTTTACCGCCACCACGCCGAGCATCTTCCTCGATATCGACCGCGACAAGGCGCAGGCGCTGGGGCTTTCGATCACCGATATCTTCTCCGCCTTGCAGGCCACGCTGGGCGGCATCTACGTCAATGATTTCAATCTCTACGGCCGTTCCTGGCAGGTGCTGGTGCAGGGCGAGGCGGCGGATCGCACCGATCTCTCGGCGGTCTGGCGCATCTTCGTCCGCAGCAATACCGGCGCCATGGTGCCGCTGCGCTCGGTGGCCACGGCGCGCACCGTGCTGGGGCCGCAGACCATCAGCCGGTTCAACAACTACCCGGCGATCACCGTCACCGGCTCGCCGAGGGCGGGCATCTCGTCGGGCGACGCGCTGGCCGCGATGGCGCAGATTTCGGCCAGCACGCTGCCCTCCGGCTACAGCTTCGACTGGTCCGGCACGTCATATCAGGAGGTGCGCTCCTCCGGGCAGACCGGGGCGATCCTGGCGCTGGCGGTGCTGTTCGCCTACCTGTTCCTGGTGGCACTGTACGAAAGCTGGGTGATCCCGATCCCGGTGCTGCTGAGCGTCACGGTCGGCGTGCTGGGGGCGTTCGCCGGGCTGGTGCTGCGCGGCATGCCGCTCGATCTGTATGGCCAGATCGGCCTGGTGGTGCTGATCGCGCTGGCCGCCAAGAACGGCATCCTGATCGTCGAGTTCGCCAAGGAGCAGCGCGAGTCCGGGCGGCCGATCATCGAGGCCGCGGCGGCCGGCGCCCGGATGCGGTTCCGCGCCGTGCTGATGACCTCGATCTCGTTCATCCTCGGGCTGGTGCCGCTGGTCACCGCCGAGGGTGCGGCGATGCTGTCGCGCCGCGCGGTCGGCATGCCGGTGTTCGGCGGCATGATCGTGGCGACATTGCTCGGCATCTTCCTGATCCCGATGCTGTATGTGACCTTCCAGAGCCTGCGCGAACGCAGCGCCGGGATGTTCGGCGGCAGGCGGGCCGATAGCGGGCACTGACCTCATCGGGCCGATACCCCCTTGGCGAGCCGGGCCTTAAGCGTGCATCCTGCGGCACGAGACGAAAATCGGAGAGAAACGCCATGGCTCAGTTCGGTGTCGCCCAGCCTGTTCGCCGCGTGGAAGATCCGCGCCTGCTGAAGGGCGCCGGCTCCTATACCGATGACGGCACGCTGCCCGGCATGCTGTACGGCGTGGTGCTGCGCAGCCCGCACGCCATGGCCCGCATCACCGCCATCGACACGGCAGCCGCCAGCGCGGTGCCGGGAGTGCGCGCGGTCTATACCTATGCCGACACCAAGGCCGACGGCATCGGCCTGCTGCCGTGCCTGGCCAAGCTGACCAACCGGGACGGCACGCCGCAGATCAGCCCCGACCGCCCGGTGCTGGCCAATGGCATGGTGCGCCATGTCGGCGAACCGGTGGCGTTCATCGTCGGCGATACGTTGCAGGCCGCGCGCGACGGGGCCGAGGCGGTGATGGTCGACTATGACGTGCTGCCCTCGGTCACCGGCACCGACGAGGCGATGGAGGACGGCCGGCCGCTGGTGTGGGACGCGGCGCCGCGCAACATCTGCTTCGACTGGGAGATCGGCCAGAAGGAGCAGGTGGAGAGCCTGTTCGCCAGCGCAGCCCATGTGACCAAACTCAAGGTCATCAACAACCGCATCGTGGTCAACTCGATCGAGCCGCGCGCCGCCCTGGCCAGCTATGACGGCGAGAGCAAGCGCTGGACGCTGCGCACCAACACCCAGGGCGGCTGGCTGCTGAAAGACATCCTCGGCCCGACCATCTTCAACACCGGCGCGGAGAGCTTCCGCATCATCACCCCCGATGTTGGCGGCGGCTTCGGCATGAAGCTGTTCCTGTTCCCCGAGCATGCGCTGACCAGTTACGCCGCACGCAAGCTGGGCGCCCCGGTGAAATGGACCGCCGACCGCTCCGAGGCGTTCCTGTGCGATACCCAGGGCCGCGACAACGTCACCGTCGGCGAGATCGCCACCGATGCGCAGGGCAAATTCCTCGCGCTGCGCACCCGCAACGTGGCCAATATGGGCGCCTATCTGTCCAATTTCGGCCCGTATATCCCCACCGCCGCCGGCACCGGCGTGCTGGCCAGCGTCTATGGCTTCCAGGCGGTCTATGCCAACGTGCTCGGCGTGTTCACCAACACCGTGCCGGTGGACGCCTATCGCGGCGCCGGCCGGCCGGAATCGAACTATCTGGTGGAGCGGCTGATCGACGCGGTGGCGCGCGAGATCGGCGTCGACCGGGTGGAGTTGCGCCGGCGCAACATGGTCGGGCCGGAGCAGATGCCGCACAAGACGCCGGTCGGCAAGAATTACGACAGCGGCGACTTCAAGCGGGTGATGGAGCACGGCCTGAAGCACATGGACTGGGCCGGCTTCGAGACCCGCCGCGCCGCCTCCGCCGCGAAGGGCATGCGTCGCGGCATCGGCCTGTCGTATTATCTGGAAGCCACTGGGGGTGCTGCCACCGAGCGGGCCGAGGTGCGGTTCACCGATGACGGCTTCGTCGACGTCTATGTCGGCACCCAGTCCACCGGCCAGGGGCATGAGACCGCCTATGTGCAGCTTACCGTCGACAAGCTCGGCGTGCCCGGCGAGAAGGTGCGGGTGAAGCAGGGCGATACCGACACCATCCCCACCGGCGGCGGCACCGGCGGCGCGCGCAGCCTGTATTCCGAGGGCCAGGCGATCTTCG
>DATJEA010000516.1:0-5027 GCA_035497095.1 Acetobacteraceae bacterium
GAATGATCGGAGACGAAGGCGATCGGTACCACCAGCACCGCCACCTTGTCATGCGCCGCCCGCTCCAGCTCGGTCTCGGTCGACGGCACCAGCCATTGCTGCGGCGTGGCGCGCGACTGGTAGCAGATCGCGCTGTCCAGCCCCTCGATACCCAACTGCCGCACCACTGCGGCCGACGTCTGTTCCACCTGATACTGATAGGGATCGCCCTGCTTCACGATCACCTCCGGCAGCCCATGCGCCGAGAACAGCACCCGCAGCCGCACCGCCGGGTCCAGCTTCTCCCGTGCCGCGTCATAGGCCTGGCGCACCCCGGCCGTGGTCGCGGCGATAAACCCCGGATCGGAATGATAGCAGCACAGCGACGTCACCTTCGCCACCAGCCCGGCCTTGGCCGCCGCCTTGCGCCAGTCGGCAAGCGAACTGCCGGTCGTGGTGGTGGAATACTGCGGATACAGCGGCAACAGCACCACCTCGTCCGGCCCCCAGTCGCGCACCTCGCGCGCCACCGCATCAGCGAACGGATGCCAGTAGCGCATCGCTGTGAAGCACCGCACGGTATATTCCGGCAGCGCCGCCTCCAGCGCCCGCCCCTGCGCCTCGGTCAGTTCCAGCAGCGGCGATTTGCCGCCCAGCAGCGCGTAAATCTCCGTCGCCGGCTTCACCCGCGCCCGCGCGATGATTCGCGCCAGGATCGGCCGCACGAAAAACGGCACCCGCAGGATCGCCGGATCGGTAAACAGATTGCGCAGGAACGGCCGGATCGCCTCCGGCCGGTCCGGCCCGCCCAGGTTGAACAGCACGATGGCAATCTTCGCAGGTTTCTCGCTCATGTCGCCCTAGTTGGCCGTCCCACCGCCCACGTCAACCCGCGCGTACGCGGGTCACCAACGCCCCGACATGCTCCGGCGGCGTCTGCGGCACAATCCCGTGCCCGAGATTGAAGATGAACGGCCGCCCGCGCATCGCCCCCAGCAGCGCATCCACCCCGGCCTCCATCGAAGGCCCGCCAGCCACCAGCGCCAGCGGATCGAGATTGCCTTGCAGCGCCATGTTCGCCGGCACCATCGCCGCCGCCAGCATCGGGTCCATCGAGGTATCGATCGCCACCGCGGTCACCCCGCTGCCCACCGCATAGGCGCCAAGCTTCACCCCGGCCAGCCGCGGAAACCCGATCACCGGCACCTCCGGATGGCTCTGCCGCAGCCCGGCCACGATCCGCGCCGTCGGCGCCGTCACCCAGGTGGCAAACTCGGCCGGCGGCAGCAGCCCGGCCCAACTGTCGAACAGCATCAGTGCTTCCGCCCCGGCATCCGCCTGGCCGCGCAGATACACCAGGTTCGCCTCCACCAGCAGGTCGATCAGCATGCCGAACAGCACCGGGTCGCGATACGCCATGCCGCGCGTCTCGGGGAATTCGCGCGAGCCATGCCCCTCCACCATGTAGCAAGCCATGGTGAATGGCCCGCCGCTGAAGCCGATCAGCGTCGCGTCACCCACTTCCGCGCGCACCAGCCGCACCGTCTCCAGGATCGGCGCCACCGCATCGGCCACCCGCTCCGGGCGCAGCGCCGCCACCCCGTCGGCATCACGGATCGGCGTCAGCACCGGCCCCTCGCCTTCCACGTAGCGAAGATCCTGTCCCAGCGCCCAGGACACGATCGGCAGGTCGCTGAACAGGATCGCCCCGTCCATGGCGAACCGCCGCAGCGGCTGCAACGTCACCTCGGCGGCCAGCGCCGGCGTGGTGCACAGGGCGAGGAAATCCCCCGCCCGCGCCCGTAGCGTCCGATATTCCGGCAAATACCGCCCCGCCTGGCGCATCAGCCAGATCGGCGGCGGCCACACCGCCTCGCCCGCCAGTACCCGCAGCAATCGCTTTGTCATCGCCTGTCCCGCACTCCGCTTGCCTCCCTTTAACAGAGAAGAAGAAAAAGAACTTGGATGAAGGGGTAGCTGGTCCTGTGGATAACCGGGTACCCCGCTCCGCCGTTCGTCGCCATCGGCTTACCCACAGTCATGCCGCCGTTCAACCCGCTGATCCGCCGCATGAATCGCCGCCCATCCCTACCGCCCCCACCCAACCCGCGGCAATCATCCCCCGTCACCGCCAACCGCCCGGATATCCCCATGATTCGCCGCCCCCGCCGGAATCGGGGCTGTTGTCCCCGCCGAACCCGGTTATCCTCACGTCATGCCGGACAGCGACAAACTCCATCTCCACCTGGTTTCCGACGCCACCGGCGAGACGCTGAACTCCATCCTGCGCGCCACCATCGCCCAGTTCGATGAGGCGCATGATGGCGACGGCGTGATCACCCATCGCTGGAGCCTGATCCGCACCCGTTTCCAACTGCACCGGGTGATCGATGGCATCGAAGCCGAACCCGGCCCGATCCTCTCCACGCTGGTCGAAGCCGGCCTGCGCAGCGAACTCGAAACTGCCGCCCAGCGCCTCAACCTCGCCCTCGTCCATGCGCTGGACCCGGTCACCACCATGCTGCAGGCGCATTTCGGCCACCAGCCCGGCGCCCGCCCTGGCCGGCAATACGTGCTCGACGCCGCCTACTTCAAACGCATCGACGCCATGCACTACATCATGGCGCACGACGACGGCCAGGCGCAGTCCGGCATTGCCGAGGCCGACGTGGTGCTGGTCGGCGTCTCGCGCAGTTCCAAAACCCCGACCTCGTTCTACCTCGCCAATCGCGGCATCAAGGCCGCCAACATCCCGCTGGTCCCCGGCACGCCGGAAAACCCCGGCCTGGAAAACCCGCACTGCCCAGTCATCGGCCTCACGCTGGACGCCGACGCGCTGATCGAAATCCGCCGCCACCGCCTGCGCATGATCGGCGCCACCGGCGCCGGCCAGATCGCCCACGCCGACACCAGCGACTACATTGACCGCGATGCGGTCAAAGCCGAACTGCTCTGGGCCCGCCGCCTCGCCCAACGCCGCGGCTGGCCGGTGATCGACGTCACCCGCCGCTCGATCGAGGAGACCGCCGCCACCGTGCTGCAACTGATGGACGCTTGGCACGAGCGCCGGCGCAAGGCGGCGCCATGATAGCAAGCACTTCTTTTTGTGAACAAAAAGAAGCAAAAAAACGTTCCGTCCATTGGAGTGTGCGGCCCCTCCCGCGCACCAATGCCGCAAGGCGGCTGAAAGTTTTTTGGTTCTTTTTTTCAAAAAAGAACACCTTCCTTCCATGACCCTGCAATCCCCCACCCCCCGCCTGATCCTGGCCAGCCAGTCCCCGGCCCGCGCCGCGCTGCTCACCGCCGCCGGCCTGCGTTTCGAGACCCGCCCCGCCCGCATCGACGAAGCCGAGATCAAGCGCAGCGCCCGCGCCGAGGGCAATTCGGCCGACAATACCGCCCTGCTGCTCGCTGAACTCAAGGCCCATCGCCTCGCCCGCACCAACCCGGACGCGCTGATCATCGCCGCCGATCAACTGCTGGTCTGCGAGGATCGCTGGTTCGACAAGCCGGCCGACCTTGCCGAAGCCGCCGCCCAACTGCGCGCGTTACGTGGTCACACCCACACCCTGGTCACCGCCGTTCTCTGCCAGCGCGGCGAGCAGCGCCTGTGGCACCACATCGCCCGCCCGCGCCTCACCATGCGCAAATTCTCCGACGCCTTCCTGGACGCCTACCTGGCCGAGGAAGGCACCGTCCTCACCACCACCGTCGGCAGCTACCGCCTGGAAGGCCGCGGCGCCCAGTTGTTCGACGGCGTGGTCGGCGAACACGCCGCCGTGCTCGGCCTGCCGCTGCTGCCGCTGCTCGGCTTCCTGCGCCAGCACCGCGTGCTGATCGACTGAACCTAGCGCTGCACCTTGCTGTCGATCACGTCCCAGATCTGCGCCGACAGATCGGTGCCATCATGCCGCCCGATCTCCTGAATCCCGGTCGGCGAGGTCACGTTGATCTCGGTCAGCCAGTCGCCGATCACATCGATGCCGACGAAAATCAGCCCCTGCCGCTTCAGTAGCGGCCCGATCCGCGCGCAAATCTCCCGATCCCGCGCCGTCAACTCACTCTTATCCGGCCGCGCCCCCACATGCATATTGGCCCGCGCCTCGCCGGGCGCCGGCACCCGGTTCAGCGCCCCCGCCGGCTCGCCGTCGATCAGGATGATCCGCTTGTCGCCCTGCCGCACCGCCGGCTCGTAACGCTGGATCATCAGCGGCTCGCGTGAGCGGGCGAAATGCATCTCCAGCAGCGAGTTCAGATTCTCGTCGTCGTGCCGAATCCGAAACACCCCCGCCCCGCCATTGCCGAACAGCGGCTTCACGATGATGTCCTTATGCGTGGCGCGAAAGCCGCGGATCGCCTCCACATCCCAGGTGATCAGCGTCGGCGGCATCAGGTCGGGAAACTGCGTCACCAGCAGCTTCTCCGGCGCGTTGCGCACGCTGGCCGGATGGTTCACCACCAGCGTGCCGTTGCCATCGTCGCTGTGGATATGCTCCAGCATATGCGTCGCCGTGATATAGGCCATGTCGAATGGCGGGTCCTGGCGCATCAGCACCACGTCCATGCTCGCCAGATCGATCAGCTGCTCCGACCCGAAGCTGTAGAAATCCTCGGTATTCCGCCGCACCTCGATCGGCCGTGCCCGCGCGATCAGCCGGTCCTCGCGCGCCGCACCTGGCTTGCCCACGCCCTCACGCAGCGACATATGCCGCACCTCGTAATGCCACAGCCGATAGCCGCGCTCCTGCGCCGTCAGCATCAATGCGAAGCTGGAATCAGCGTCGATCTTCACCGTGGTCATCGGGTCCATCTGGACCGCGACATTGAGCGGACGTGTCATGGCGTTCTCCAGCAACAGGGTGCATTGCCAGATGGTCTAATTCAGCCGTGAACGCAACTCATCCATCGCCGCCCGCACCCGCTCCGCGGTATCGCCGGTCGGCAGCAGCGCCAGAAAGCGCTCATAGCACAGCAACGCCGCACTCACCCGGTCCAGCCGGCTGTTCATCAGCCCGGCCTCGCGCCACTGGCTCACTTCCTCGGGTGCG
>DATJEA010000517.1:0-4092 GCA_035497095.1 Acetobacteraceae bacterium
CAGCCGATCGAGACGCTGCACGCGGGCCGCGTTGGCCGCCAGCAGCGTGAGCGAGCGGACGATGCGGTAGGTGAGCGCCCAGCCGCCGGCCGGGTCCTGGTTGGTGCTGGCGCCGAGTGCGGCCGACAGATCCTCCGCCCCCCAGGTGAGCCCGGCCAGCCGCGCCAGCCCGGCGGTGGCGAAACCGCCGAGGCCGAACGGGGCAGCCGCGGTCTCGGTGGCCACCGCGACGATGCCGATGGCGCCGGGCGCCACGCCGTCGCGCGCCTCCAGCGTGTCCAGGCCGTGGCTCAGGCGCCGCACCTCGGCGGGGCCGTCGATCTTCGGCAGCATGATGCCGTCCGGCGCGCCGCCCGCCACCGCCGCCAGGTCGGCCAGCGCGTCGGGGCCGTCCAGCGGGTTGATTCGCACCCACAGCGCGCTGGCGCGGCTGCCCGGCGGCCTTGCGTCCAGATAGGCGCGCACCATGCCGCGCGCCACCGGGCGTCGCGCGGCGGCCACCGAGTCCTCCAGATCGAGGATCAGCGCGTCGGCCCCCGCCGCCTCGGCCTTGGCCAGCTTGCGCTCGCTGTCGCCAGGCACGAACAGCCATGAGCGTGGTGGCATTGGCGCTTCTCCCCGTTGCCGGGCCATGATGGCGCATCTGCCCGCCACCTCGCCAGCGGAGACCCGCATGACCGCCCGCACGATGAAGCTCGGCCTCAATATCGTCGCCAACGGCGCGCACTCGGCCGGCTGGCGGCTGCCGGATGCGCGGGCCGACGCGGCGCTGGATTTCGCGCTGTGGAAGCGGATCGCCCAGGCCGCCGAGGCGGCGCGCATCCATTTCATGTTCTGGGCCGACGGCATCGCGGTGCGCCATTCCGCCCGCGACGACGACGAGTTGAGCTACCTGGCGCGGATCGACGTGTTCGAACCGCTGACCATCATGGCCGCCCTCTCGGCGGTCACCGAGCATCTCGGCTTCGTCGCCAGCGCGTCCACCACCTATAACGAGCCGTACCATATCGCGCGCAAATTCGCCTCGCTGGACTGGATCAGCGGCGGCCGGGTGGGCTGGAACGTGGTGACCTCGTGGAGCGAACAGGAGGCGCTGAATTTCGGCCGCGAGAGGCATATGGAGCACGGCTTGCGCTACCGCCGCGCCGAGGAATTCGTCGATGTGGTGTTCGGCCTGTGGGATGGCTGGGAGGACGACGCCTTCATCCGCGACAAGGCGAGCGGGCGGTATTTCGACCCCGCCCGGCTGCACAACCTCAACCATCGCGGCGAGAGCTTCACCGTTGCCGGGCCGCTCAACGTCGCCCGGCCGGTGCAAGGCTACCCGGTGATCGCCCAGGCCGGCGCGTCCGGGCCGGGCCAGGCGCTCGGCAGCCGGATCGCCGATATCATCTACACCGCGCAGAATAACCGCGACTCCGCCCTCGCCTTCGCTCGCAGCGTGAAGGAGCATGCCGCGGCGATCGGCCGCGACCCGGCGCAGATGCTGGTGATGCCCGGCATCATGCCGATCCTCGGCGCCACCAGGCAGCAGGCGCAGGACCTCCACGAGCAGTTGCAGCAGGCGGTGCATCCGCGCGTCGGGCTGCCGATGCTGGCCGCCGCGTTCGGCGATCTGTCCGGCTATCCCGAGGACGCGCCGCTGCCGCCGCCGCTGGCCGACAGCAACGCGGTGAAGAGCATCCACGCGGCGCTGCTGCGCCTGGCGCAAACGCCGGGCATGACGATCGGCAAGCTGTATCGCATCGTCGCCGGCGCGTCGGGGCACAACATCACCGTCGGCACGCCGGCCGATGTCGCCGATGTGATGGAGGACTGGTTCCGCGCCGGCGCCTGCGATGGCTGGAACCTGATGGCGACGCACCTGACCGAGCAGCCGATTCCGGCGCTGGCGCTGCTGGTGCCGGAGTTGCAGCGGCGCGGGCTGGCGCAGCGCGAATACGCCGGCAAGACCCTGCGCGATAACCTGGGCTTGCCGCGCCCGCCGCACGGCAGCTACCGCCGCAAGCCGTAGCCTCAGTGCGGCGTTCGGGCGGGGCGGCGGAACCGGCCAACCAGCCCACGCAGCGTCCGTTCCAGCCGCAGCTTGGCGATCGGGCGTTCCAGCACGCGGTAGATCAGGTCCGGGCCGGGGGTGCCGAGGCTGGCCTTGTAGCGCGCCGCACCGGCCATGAAGTCGTAGACCGCCGCCCCCTCGCGCAGATGCTGCTCGATGCACACCACATGGCAGACCAGGCCCGGCTTCAGCTTCGGGTCATGCGCGTAGTCGATGCCCGACTGATACGACAGCACCCGGCCATTACCAACCAGGTTCTGCAGATAGCCGATCGGCTGCTCGCCGCAACTCACCCGCACCAATTCCACCGCGCCGGCGTCGAGGCTGGTCTCGATCAGCCGCCGCTCGAACGCCTCGAAGAACGGATAGGCGAACGCGCCGGGTTCGCCCTTGCCGGTCCAGTAGCGCTGATGCAACTGCTTCATCTCAGCGAGGAACGCCATCGCCTCCGCCACCGTCTCGGCACGGCGGGCGGTGAGCGGGCCGCGCCGCTCGTATTGCCGCATGGCGCGGCGCAATTGCTGGCGGGTGTTGGCGCTGAGACTGTCCAGATACGGCGTGCCAGAGGCGCGCAGGGCGGCGAGGTCGACATACCAGGACGGTTTGCGGAACAACTCGCGCACCACCACGCCCGCCGGCAATGCGGCCGGGTCGAACGCGGGATCGGCGATGATGTTGCGCAGATGCAGTTCGTCGCGCCGCTTGCCGGCCACCACCACGCCATCGGCAAGATACTGCAACGCCGCCAGATCGGCCCGCCCGGCCCAGCCGCGGTCGACCAGAAAGCCGTTATATTCGATGGTGATGACGTCCTTGGCCTCGTCGCCGGTGGTATGCAGCAGCAGGCCGCTCACCGTCATCGGCAGCGCACCGCGCCGGTCCCAAGGGGCCAGTGCGCCGAGCAGCACCAACCGCCCGCCGGCATCGCCGAGCAGCACCACCGGCTTGATCCCAGCCTCTTCCAGCCAGCAGCCGATCCAGTGCCAACTGAGGAACATCGCCGGCTCGGCGCGCGGCTCCAACTCCCGCCACAAAGCCGCGAGGCTGGCGATATCGAGGTCGGTGCGCAGTTCGAAGCGGAGCGGGGCGGCGGTCATGGCGTCACGGTTCGGCGCGCTCGGGGTTCCACATCGCGCCGTCGCGCACCAGGCCGATCTGGTAGGCATACAGCTCCGGCCGATACAGCGCCTCCAGCGCCTCGATCACCTGGCCAGCCGGCGAATACACCTGGCGGCGCACCCAGAGCAGTGCCGCGCCGATCTCGACCCCCAGCAGCGGCGCCACCGTGCTGTCGGCAAGCCGCGCCGAGATGGTCTGCTCGGCCCGCGCGATCGCTACGCCGTTCTCCTCCAGCAGCGCCAGCAGCGGCCGGGCGGCGAGGTCGGCGCGGCCATAGCGGCGGCCGATCTGCTCCGGCACCCAGGCGGTGAGGTAGGAGAATGGCAGGCCGCGCGTGCTGCGCACCCGGACGCTGTGCTGCACCGAGGCGTTGCCCGGCAGGCCCATCAGCGCCGCCAGCTCGGGCGTCGCCGGCACGTAGTCGAAGGTGATCAGCCGCACCGTGGTGCGCAGCCCCATCTGCAACAGGTTCTCGATCAGCCCGCGCAGGTCCTCGCGCAGCGGCTCGGCAGGCGCCGGCGGGCGGGCGAAGGTGCCGGCGCCACGGCGGCGCACCACCAGGCCCTGCGCCTCCAGCGTGGCCAGCGCGCGGCGGATGGTGATGCGCGAGGCGGCGAATTCGGCAGCCAGTTCGTGCTCGCCGGGCATCGCGCGATCGGGCGGATAGCGCCCCTCCAGCACCATCTGGCGCAGCACCAGGTAGATGCGGTGGTAGAGCGGCGGTCCTGGGTCAGCCCCGGCCGGGCGAACCCCGCTCATCGGGCGGCCGATACCGGACTGGCGGCGTAGGTAGTTTCCGTGGCTTTCGCCGCCCGCCGCGGCGCGCGCAGTATCATTGCAACCATCGGATATTCCGCCCTCGCGCCTACCGGTCTCGGAGTCCCGATCGCTCCATCGCGAAGCGTAGTGTAGATCAT
>DATJEA010000518.1:0-2343 GCA_035497095.1 Acetobacteraceae bacterium
TCGTGATGGCGCGGATCGGCGCGCCGCACGTGGCGCATGCCGCCGGCGATGCCGGTTCGGCGCTGGTCGCGGTGGCGGTCGACGATCGGCTTGCCGGGCATCTGGTGATGGCCGACCCGGTTCGGCCGGGAACCGCGGCGTTGCTGGCCAGCCTGCGCCGGCTTGGCATCGGGCGCATCCTGCTGGCGACCGGCGACCGCGCTGCCGTGGCCAGGGCGGTGACGGAGGGGCTGGCGTTCGATGCGGTGCGGGCGGAGATGACGCCGGAACAGAAGGTGGCGCTGGCGCTGGCCGAGCGCCGGCACGGGCCGGTGATGATGGTCGGCGATGGGGTCAACGACGCGCCGGCGCTGGCGGCGGCCGATGTCGGCGTAGCGATGGGCGCGCGCGGCGCCGCCGCCTCGGCCGAGGCGGCCGATGTCGTGCTGCTGGTCGACCGGCTGGACCGGCTGCTGCCGGGGCTCGATGTCGCGCAGCGGGCCCGGCGGATCGCGCTCGAAAGCGTCTATGCCGGGATCGGCCTTTCGGTGGCCGGCATGATCGCCGCGGCACTTGGCTACCTGACGCCGGTACAGGGCGCGTTGCTGCAGGAGGTGATCGACGTCGCGGTGATCCTGAACGCATTGCGGGCGCTGCGCATCGCACCCGAGGAAGCGGACAGCGCATTGGAGCGTCAGCCGGTCTGACGGTATTTTCCGCGGTCAGGCAGGCGCCTCGGTGCGCTATCCGACCTGGATCTGACGCAGGCCCTGGTCGGTTCGTTCGATGAAGATCGCCTTCAATCGCAATTGCTGCGCGAGTGCCGCCGCGGATCGCGCACCCAGCACCATGAACGCCGTCGCCCAGGCGTCGGCGTCCATGCAGCTTGCCGCCAGGACCGTCGCCGAGGCCAGCCCGCCGGTCACCGGGCCGCCGCGCGCCGGGTCCATGGTATGCGAGAAGCGCCGCTCACCGATCTCGACCCAGTGCCGGTAGTCGCCGGAGGTCGCCACCGCGGTGTCGTGCAATTCCAGCATGGAGAGCGCCGCGCGCTGTTCATAGTCCGGCCGTTCCAGCGCTATGGTCCATGCGCTGCGGTCCGGGCGAAGGCCGCCGGCCCGCAGGTCCCCATCCAGGCCGATCAGGGCGCTGACGAGCCCGAAATCGTTCAGCACCGCCATCATGCGGTCGACCGCGTAGCCCTTGGCGATGCCGGACAGGTCGAGCGTGATCGGGGCCAGCTTGCGAACGCAGAGCGACGTGCGGTCGAGTTCCAGCGCCTCGTGCGCCAGCGGACGCGCCCGGCCCAGCGCGGCCCGCATCGCGGCCTCGTCCGCGTCCTGCGCGCCGAAGCCCCAGGCGGTGACGATATCGCCGACGCCGATGTCGAATGCGCCGCCGGAGCGCTGGCCAATTTCGAGCGCGCGCGCCAGAACCTCCATCAATTCCGCCGGGACCGCTACGGGTGTGCCGACCGCGGCGGCATTGACGCGCATCAGGTCGCTGTCCGGCTTCCAGGTGGACATCTGGCGGACTACCCGGTCGACGGATGCGGCGAGGGCGGCGCGGATCGGCGCCGGGTCGATGGCTGCGGGCGCGTAAAACAGCGCCGACCAGCGGGTGCCCATGGTCGGCCCGTTCAGCGCGTGGCGCAGCGGCTCAGTAGACATCTTCGACATAACGTCCCTCCGCTTTCAGCATGGCCGGGGTCAGTCCGATCGGCCGCAGGATGTCGGCCAGGGCCTCGGCGACGCCGCTCGCCATGCCGCGCCCGCCGCACACCAGCACCTGCGCGCCGCCGGCGATCAGGCGGGTGAGCCGGTCGGCATCGGTGCGCAGGATGTCCTGCACCCAGGCGCGTGGTGCGAGGCGTGAGAAGGCCGCGGTGACCGAGGTAAGCCGGCCGGCCGCCTGCCATTCGCGCAGTTCCTCGCGGTAGAACAGATCGCTGTGCGGATGCCGGGCGCCGAAATACAGATGCATGGCTCGGCCCGGCCGATTGGCGCGGGCAAAGCCGGCCAGCGGCGCGATCCCCGTCCCGGAACCGATCAGGATCACCGGCTTACGGTTTCGGGCTGGCTGGAATTCCAGGTTGCGGCGGATAAAGCCGCGCGCGGTGTCGCCAGGCGCCAGGCCGAGAAGCTGGCCGGAGCACAGCCCATTCGGTTGCCGGCTCACGCAGATCTCGACGAATCCGTCGCGGCTGCCGGAAGCCAGCGAATAAAAACGCGGCAGCGCCGACCCTTCGGGAACGATCCCCAGCAGGTCGCCCGCCGAGAACCGTGGGAAGCCGCGCCCCAGCAACCGCGCGACAAATCCCCCTCTTGGCGGCGCGAAGCGAAGGATTGCCGCTGGCGCCTGCAT
>DATJEA010000519.1:0-7466 GCA_035497095.1 Acetobacteraceae bacterium
GCCAGGCGTTCGAAGCGGCGAAGCTGCCATTCGCCATCGCGCCGAACCTGCGCGACCTGATCTGGGAGAAGCTGATCTTCAACCTGTCCGCCGGCCCGATGTGCGTGCTCACCACCGCGACCTCCGAGGGCGTCTATCGCGAACCGGCCGCCGTCGCCGCCTCCCGCCGCCTGCTCGCCGAGGGCCAGGCGCTGGCCCAGGCGCTCGGCGCCAAGGTGGCGATCGATGTCGAGCGGATCGTTGCCACCAACACCGTGCTCGCCCACCGCCCGTCGATCCTGCAGGACCTGATGGCCACCCGCCCGATGGAGATCGATTCGCTCTATACGGTGCCGCTGCAACTGGCCGAGGCGGCCGGCGTGGCGATGCCGACGCTGGAGCTTTTGGCAGCCCTGATCCGCGTCCGCGCGCATGAGGCGGGGCTTTACCCGGTGGCCTAGCGGGGGCAAACCGGCGCCATGCAGAACCTGATCGCCGGCTACCACCGTTTCCGCCACACCACCTGGCCCGAGCGCCGCCGCCTGTTCGAAACCCTCGCCGCGCGCGGCCAGGCGCCGCGCGCCGCCGTGCTGGCGTGTATCGACAGCCGGGTGGACCCGGTGATGATCTTCGATACCGCGCCCGGTGAAATCCTCACCATCCGCAACGTCGCCAACCTGGTGCCACCGTATGAGCCGGACGACAACAGCCACGGCACCAGTGCGGCGCTGGAATTCGCCGTCTGCGGCATGCGGGTGCGCGACCTGATCGTGCTCGGCCACGGCCAGTGCGGCGGCGTCAGCGCGCTGCTCGCCAATGACCCGAAAACCCTGGGCTCGTTCATCGGCCCGTGGATCCGCCAGGCCGAACGCGCCCGCCGGCGTGCCCTGGAATGCGCGCCGCCGGAACGCCAGTTGGAAGCCGAATACGAAACCGTCCGCATCTCGCTCGACAACCTGATGACCTTCCCGTGGGTCGCCGAGGGCGTCGCCGATGGCTCACTCACGCTGCACGGCGCCCATTTCGCCGTGCATACCGGCGTGCTGGCGCTGATGCGCGCGGACGGCAGTTTCGCCCCGGCGCCTTAGCTCCGCTTATAGGCGCCGGCGCCGATCAGCACGATCCCAAGCACCACGGCACCGCCGCTGACCAGCGGCGGCACCGCATACCAGTGCCGCTCCGTGGTCTGGATTTTCAGGTCGCCGAGCTTCGCGACATTCTCGGTATGCTGAGTCGAAAATACCGGGACCGCCAGGCCGAGCAGCCCCACCAGCACCAGCACGGCGCCGAAAATCATCGTGGCACGCATATTTTTTCTCCAAATCGCAGTGATTTTTGCCGAAATCAGGCCGGTTTATCGAACGCCGAGCCCACCCAGCAGCCAGATGATCAGAATGATGATCAGCACCGTGCCCAGCACACCGCCGAGCCCGCCACCGCCATAGCGACGATAGCCGTAATAGCCGCCACCGCCGCCGAACAGTAGCAGCAGGATAATAATCAGTACGATCATACTCATGTTGGACCCCGTTGTTAGGGGCGCGCGCCGCCTCCACCCATAATCGGGGGCAAGCAACGCGGCACCGCTCATGCCAGCATACCTCCTGCATATGGGGCACATGACACCGGATTCACATGACAATAAAATGATGACCAGCGCGGTGCGGCGTCGGGAACCGCCCTCGTTTCGCCGCGTAGTGGCGGTCGTCCCGCCCTATTCTATCCGGGCGAGTGCCGCATCCAGCCGCGCGATCTCCGCTTCCGCTGTTGCCAGCCGCTCGCGATTTTCCGCCACCACTTCTTCCTTGGCGCGGCTGACGAAATCCGGGTTGCCGAGTTTTTTCAACACCTTGCCGGCCTCGTCCGCCGCCTTGGCGCGCTCGCGGCCGAGCCGCGCCCGCTCGGCATCGAGGTCGATCAGCCCGGCCAGCGGCAGCACGATGGTTGCCTCGCCGAGCACCGCCTGCGCCGCGCCTTTCGGCATAACCCCTTGCAAAGGCCCGAAACTCGAAGCCCGCGCCAGCCGCCCGATCGCCTCCATCCAGCGCGCCCCGCGCGCCAGCGTCTCCGCACTGGCATCCTTCAGCAGGATCGCCCCCTTCTGACTCGGCGGCACGTTCATCTCGGCCCGCACCGCGCGCACCTCGCCGACCAGCCGGACCAGCCAGTCAAGCTCGGCCCGCGCCTCGGAAGCGCCAGGAACATCAAAGGCTTGCGGCCATTCGGCGCGGATCAGGCTGTGCTCCGGGCCGTAGCCGAACTGGTCCCACAGTTCCTCGGTCACATACGGCATCACCGGATGCAGCAGCCGCAGGATCAGCCCCAGCACATACCCGGCGGTGCGCCGCACCTCCAGCGCCTCGGCGGTTTTCGGTGTCGCCAGCGCCGGCTTGGCGAGTTCGAGGAACCAGTCGCAATACAGATTCCAGGTGAACCGGTAGCACGCCGCCGCGTAGTCGTTGAGCCGATACGATTCCAGCGCCGCATTGGCCTCCACCGCGGCATCCGAGGCGGCCGCCAGAATCCACCGCGTCAGCGGCAGCGTGGCCTGTGACGGGTCGAAGCCGGGGTCCGGAACCACTTGATTCATCTCGCAGAATCGCGCCGCGTTCCACAGCTTGGTGACGAAGCTGCGATGGCTCTCCACCCGCGCCGCGCCCAGCTTCACGTCCCGCCCCGGTCCGGTCAGCGCGCAAATGGTAAACCGCAGCGCGTCGGCGCCGTACTGATCGATCAGCGCCAGCGGGTCGATCACGTTGCCCTTGGATTTGCTCATCTTCTGGCCGCGCTCGTCGCGCACCAGGCCGTGGATATATACCGTCCGGAACGGTACATCTCCCATAAAGTGATGGCCCATCATCATCATGCGAGCGACCCAAAAAAAGATGATGTCGAACCCGGTCACCAGCACGTCGCCGGGATAATAGCGTTTCAGATCAGTGGTCTGCTCCGGCCAGCCGAGCGTCGAGAACGGCCACAGCGCCGACGAGAACCAGGTGTCCAGCACATCCTCGTCGCGGACCAGCGGCGTCGCGGCGCCATAATGCGCGGCAGCCGCGGCCAGCGCCTCCGGCTCGGATTTCTCCACGAAAACATGGCCATCCGGCCCGTACCAGGCCGGAATCCGGTGCCCCCACCAGAGCTGCCGCGAGATGCACCAGGGCTGGATGTCGCGCATCCAGGCGAAGAAGGTGTTCTCCCATTGCTGCGGCACGAATCTGGTCCGCCCGTCCTCCACCGCCTTGATCGCCGGCTGCGCCAGGGTCTTGGCGTCGCAATACCATTGCAAGGTCATCAGCGGCTCGATCGGCACGCCGGAGCGGTCGCCATGCGGCACCTGATGGGTGTGCGGCTCGGTCTTGACCAGAATTTCGAGCCGCTCCAACTCGGCGACGATCGCCTTGCGGGCGGCGAACCGCTCCATCCCAGCCAGCCCGCGCACGAACGCCGGATCGGCGACGCCAGCCACCGCGCGCAACTCGCCCTCAATCTCCGCCAGCGTCACATGCGCCTCGCGGTCGAGGATGCTCGGCATCGCCAGATCATGCCGCTGACCGACCGCGAAGTCGTTGAAATCATGGGCGGGGGTGATCTTCACGGCACCGGTGCCCTTGTCCGGGTCGGAATACTCGTCGGCGACGATCGGGATGCGGCGGCCGACCAGCGGCAGGATGGCGAAGCGGCCGACCAGATCGGCATAGCGCGCGTCATCCGGATGCACGGCGATCGCGGTGTCGCCCAGCATGGTTTCCGGCCGGGTGGTGGCGACCGTGATGCTGCGGCCAGGCTCGCCCTCCACCGGATAGGCCAGATGCCACAGATGGCCGCGGATTTCCTTGTTCTCCACCTCCAGGTCGGAAATCGCCGACTGGAATTTCGGGTCCCAGTTGACCAGCCTGCGGTCGCGGTAGATCAGCCCCTGGCGGTGCAAGGTGACGAACACCTCCAGCACCGCCGCCGACAGGCCCTCGTCCATGGTGAACCGCTCGCGCGGCCAGTCCAGCGAGGCGCCCAGCCGGCGCAACTGGGTGGTGATGGTGCCGCCGCTCTCGGCCTTCCACTGCCACACCCGCTCCAGAAACGCCTCGCGGCCCATCTTCTTGCGGTCGATGCCCTCGGCGGCCAGCAGCCGCTCCACCACCATCTGGGTGGCGATGCCGGCATGGTCGGAGCCCGGCTGCCACAGCGCGTCCCGCCCCTGCATGCGGCGCCAGCGCACCAGCGTGTCCTGCACCGTGAAGGTCAGCGCATGGCCCATATGCAGGCTGCCGGTGACGTTCGGCGGTGGAATCATGATGGTGAATGGCTGCGCGTTGCTCTCGGGCTGCGCCGCAAACGCGCCGCCATCCTCCCAGCCCCGATACATGCGGGCTTCGGCGGCGGCGGGGGTGAAGGATTTTTCGAGCATGATGGGGCTTTTCAGGACGGGAGGAAGGAGTTCTTTTTTTGCAAAAAAAGAACCAAAAAAAACCTGTTCGCCTTGCAACGGCGGGGCAGCGGAGACGGCGGAGTCTCCAATGATTAGAAAGTTTTTTGCTTCTTTTTGTTTACAAAAAGAAGTGCTTGCTTTCTATGAGATCGCCCGCCCGACCACGCGCTCGATCTCGGCGCGCACCAGTCGTTCGACCACCGGCGGCAGATTGGCGTCCAGCCATTGCTTCAGCAGCGGGCGGATTTCCTCGCGCACCAGGTCCTCGATGGTCGGCCCGCCGCGATGGGTGGCGACATGCTGGCGTTCGGTGATCAACGTGCGCAGCATGGCGGCGATCGAGCCTGCCGGCTGCGGTTCGGCGGGCGGCGCCGGCGTTGCTGCGGCCTCGGCGGGCGGCGGCGGCTCGACGCTGGGTGGGTGGGTTGGTTCGGCCACGATCATCGACTCCTGCAGCGTCAGCACCAGCGGCTCGCCCGGCGCCGGCGCCGGCGGCGCGCCGGCGTCATCCTCGCTGAGGATGCGGCGGATCGAGGCGAGGATATCCTCCATTGACGGGTCGCCCGGCTGGCCCGGCGCCGGTGGGCCGGGTGGCGGCGCGTCCTGCGGCGGCAGCGCCACGGCTAGCGGCCGGGCTGGTCGGTGGCGTAGTCGCCGGTGCCGATCAGCTTGTTCTTCACCGCCTTGTAATAGGCGGTGTCATCATACAGCGGCACGTTCAGCGCCAGATCGCGCGCGGTCAGCCGGCCGACCGCCGAGGCCACCTGATAGGAGGCGGTGATCAGGCTGGCGAGGTTCTGCACCAGGGTCACGCGCGAGTTCAGCAGCGTCTGCTCGGCGTTCAGCACGTCCAGAGTGGTGCGGCTGCCGACGATCGCCTCGCGCTGCACGCCTTCCAGCGCGATCTCGTTGGAGCGGATCTGCTCGTTGGTGCTCTGGATGGTCGCCTTGGCGGCAACATAGGTCTGCCAGGCGCTGGTGACCTGCTGCACCGCGGTGCGCCGCGCGTCGCTGATCAGCTTGCGGGTCTGCTCCTGCTGCTGGCGGGCCTGGCGGATGGCGGCGTATTCGCTGCCGCCCTGGTAGATCGGAATGGTGACGGCGGCGACGATCTGCGCGGTGTTGGTGGTGAGCCCCTTGGTCTGGGTGTTCTCGTTGCGCGACAGCGAGCCTTGCAGCGACACGCTGGGCATCAGCTTGCCGTATTGCAGGTCGAAATTATCCTTGGCGGCGGCGTTGTTGAACAGCGCGGTGATTACGTTCGGGTTGTTGTGCTCGGCCATGTCGGTGGCGGTCGGCATGTTGGCCGCCGGCAGCTTCAGCGGCTGCGGCTCGATCAGCCGGCCCGGCTCCTCGCCGATCACCTGGAGATAGGTGGCGCGCGCGGTCTGCAGATTGCCCTCGGCGGTCTTGCGGGTGGCGCTGGCGCCGGCCAGCGCCGCCTCGGCCTGGGCGACATCGGTGCGGGTGATCTCGCCGACCCGGAAGCGGTCTTGCGTGGCCTGCAATTGGCGGGTCAGCACCTGCTCGTTGTTGATATTCAGCGTCAGCACCTGCTGCGCCTGGATGACGCCGACGAAGGCATTGACGGCGTTGAGAAAGGCGGTCTGCTCGGAGGCGATCAACGAGGCGCGCTGGGCGATCACCTTGTTTTCCGCCCCGTTGGTGGCGGCGCGGGTCTGGCCGCCGCGATACAGCGGCTGCTGGATCTGCAGGGCCTCGGTGTTGACGTGGCGGTCGCTCGGCGTGATGCCGAACCCGCGCTGCATCACGCTGCCCTGGGCAAACCCGGCATTGGCGCTCAACTGCACCTGCGGCCGCCAGCCGGCCAGCGCCTGCGGCACGCCTTCATCGGTGGCGCGCAACTGGGCGCGGGCGGCCTGCAACGCCGGGTTGGAGGAATAGGTGAGCGCCAGCGCGTCCTGCAAGCTGCGGGTGGTGCCGGTCTGGCCGACGGTGACGACGTTGGCCACCGGCTGCCGCGCCGCCGGGCGCTGCGCCAGGGCAGGGGTGACAATCGCCGCCGGGACCAGGCTGGCCGCCGTCGTCAGCATGACCGCAAGAGCGCTTCGCCGCATGGTTCCCTCAATCCTCCGGACCCGCCGGATAGCAGACTTATACCCGAAATTGTGCCGCAAAGCCCAGAAAACCTTGACCTAAAATACGAAACCCGGCGCGCGGCGCAACGCCGGCAGCAGCGGGGTGGCGCAGTCGAACACCGGTTGCAGGCTGAGCGCGTCGCCGACCCGCTCGCCCAGCATGGCCTGGCTGACCCCGGCTTCGTGGCGCACCACCAGCAGGCGGCCGCCGGTCCGGCCCGGAGAGACGGCGCGCAACTGCTCGGTGAGCACCGCCGGCACCTCCTCCACCGCGCCTTCCAGCAGGATCACGTCATAGGGGCTGGCGGCGTGCCAGCCGCGCTCGGGCGGGCCGGAGACCAGGCTGACCGACAGCCCGGATGCCGCGAGAGCGGTGCGGGCGATCGCCAGCAACTCCGCGTCCTGCTCCAGCGCGGTGACCTCGGCGCCGCATTCGGCCAGCAGCGCCGCGCCGTAGCCGGTGCCGGCGGCGACCACCAGGGCGCGATCACCGGGGCGCACCGCGGCGGCCTGCACCATGCGGGCGATCACCATCGGCTCCATCAGGTAGCGGCCATTGCCGAGCGGCACGTCCTCGTCGGAATAGGCGCGGGTGACCACGGCCGGCGGCACGAACGCCTCACGCGGCAGGCGGCGCATCGCGGCCAGGATGCGCGGGTCGCTCACCTTGTTCGGGCGCACCTGGCAATCCACCATCATGGCGCGGGCGACTGCGAAATCGGGGGGGGCGAAATCGGGGAGGGCGTGGTCCATTTGCTGCGATCCGGCCTTGCGCGGGCGATTGACAAAGCAGGGTTATAGAGGCCGCGGCCACGCTTCGCCAAGCGGCGATGCTTGCAAGCCCCTTGACCGGCCGGCATGGCCGCCCGATAACCCGGCCAACTCTGGTGGTCCGGTGGCAGAGTGGTGATGCAGAGGACTGCAAATCCTCGTATGTGGGTTCGATTCCCGCCCGGACC
>DATJEA010000520.1:0-9240 GCA_035497095.1 Acetobacteraceae bacterium
CCCCCTTGGCGTGGCGCGCGGCATCCAGGCGGTCCAGCGCGGCCTCGCCCGCCCTGGCCGGCAGCGGCGGCTGGGCGGCGCCGGGCTTCACCGTCTCGGCGGCCCGCTGCGCCGCGGCCCGGCCGAACACCACCAGGTCGAGCAGCGAGTTGGTGCCGAGTCGGTTGGCGCCGTGCACCGAGACGCAGGCCGCCTCGCCCACCGCCATCAGCCCGGGCACCACCGCGTCCGGGTTATCGGCGGTCGGGTTCAGCACCTCGGCGCGATAATTGGTCGGGATGCCGCCCATGTTGTAATGCACGGTCGGCAGCACCGGGATCGGCTCCTTGTTCACGTTGACGCCGGCGAACACCTTGGCGGTCTCGCTGATGCCGGGCAGGCGCTCGTGCAGGATATCGGCGCCGAGATGCTCCAGATGCAGCAGCATGTATTCCTTGTTCGGCCCGCAGCCGCGCCCGGCATTCATCTCGAGCGTCATCGAGCGGCTGACCACGTCACGGCTGGCGAGGTCCTTGGCGGTCGGCGCATAGCGCTCCATGAACCGCTCGCCCTCGGAATTGGTCAGGTAGCCGCCCTCGCCGCGCGCGCCCTCGGTGATCAGGCAGCCGGCCGGGAAGATGCCGGTGGGGTGGAACTGCACGAACTCCATGTCCTGGCAGGGCAGGCCGGCGCGCAGCACCATGGCGTTGCCGTCGCCGGTGCAGGTATGCGCCGAGGTGCAGGATTGGAACGCGCGGCCATAGCCGCCGGTCGCCAGCACGATCTTCTGGCCACGGAAGCGGTGCATGGTGCCATCCTCCAGGCACCAGGCCATCACGCCGCGGCAGGCGCCGTCCTCCATGATCAAATCGAGCGCGAAATACTCGACGAAGAACTCCACCTCGTGCTTCAGGCTCTGCTGATACAGCGTGTGCAGGATGGCGTGGCCGGTGCGGTCGGCCGCGGCGCAGGCGCGCTGCGCCGGTTCCTTGCCGTAATCGGTCATGTGCCCGCCGAACGGGCGCTGGTAGATCTTGCCTTCCTCGGTGCGGCTGAACGGCACGCCGAAATGCTCCAGCTCGTAGACCGCCGGCACCGCTTCGCGGCACATGTATTCGATGGCGTCCTGGTCGCCCAGCCAGTCCGAGCCCTTGACGGTGTCGTACATATGCCAGCGCCAGTCATCCGGCCCCATATTGCCGAGCGCCGCGCTGATGCCGCCCTGCGCCGCCACGGTATGGCTGCGGGTCGGGAACACCTTGGTGATGCAGGCGGTCTTCAGCCCGGCGGCGCCCATGCCCAGCGTGGCGCGCAGCCCGGCGCCGCCGGCGCCCACCACCACCACGTCATAGGTGTGATCGACAATCTTATAGGCGCCGGATGACGGCTTGCTGATCGCATTCATGCTCTGTTCGTCCCGTTCAGGTGCCTGGGTGGGTCGCGTGGCTCAACCGGCGAAGGCCAGCTTCAGCACCGCGATCACCGCGGCGATCGCCAGCAGCGCCACCACCGCCTTCATCACCAGCAAAGTCGCCAGCCGTGCCTGGTTGGCGTGCACGTAATCCTCGATCACCACCTGCAACCCCAGTTGCATGTGGTGGAAGGTCGCCAGCACCAGCGCCAGCAGCAGGGTCGCGGTCATCGGCGCGCCGGCCCAGGCCAGCACCACCGCGCGCGGCTGCCCGGCCAGATGCATCGCCGAGAAGATGAACCACACGCTGAGCAGCACCAGCGCCATCGCGGTCATCCGCTGCGCCCACCAGTGCCCGACGCCGGACTGCGCCGAGCCGAGCCCGCGCGCCCGGCCGAGCAGGGAGCGCATGATCACGGTCTCGCTGCCTTTCCGATGAGCCATGTCGAATACTCCCTGTGGCCTAGAATACCACCACGACGAACCAGGTCAGCACGGTCAGCACCGCGGTTGCGATCAGCACCGCCTTGCCCGAGGCATGCACCTCGGGCAGGTGCTCCGGGGCATCAAGCAGTTGCGCGTCCATGCCGTAGCCGAAATCCCAGAACAGGTGCCGGATGCCGTTGCAAAAATGGAACCACAACGCCACCGACCAGCCGAACAGCAGCAGCCAGCCGATCGGCGTGCGGATGAACCACGAGACCCCGGCATAGGCCGCATCCGAGGCTGCCGCCGCAACCAGCCACCAGACCAGCAGCAGCGTGCCGAACGACAGCGCGATGCCGGAGAACCGATGCATGATCGACAGCGTCGAAGTGATCTGCGGCTTGTAGATTTGCAGATGCGGCGACAGCGGCCGGCGCACCGGCGTTCCGTCGGACTTGCGGCTGATCATCAGCGCTTCGCGGACATCGGTCATATCAGCCGCAACTCCTTGCCTCGCCGACTCGTATCATCACCAAACCCCATAGCCCGCTGCTGGGGGTTGGTCAACGCGCGCACCGCCAGCCTATGGTATCGGGGCTTGCCGCGCAGTGCCTATAATCCCAGCAAAACCCGCATCAGCAGCGCCGCCAGACCCACCGCCAGCACGCCGGCCGCCCACAGCCCGACGAACCACGCCAGCCGCCTAATGATAATGCGCTCCCGGTT
The DNA here is from genome assembly GCA_035497095.1 of Acetobacteraceae bacterium. Classification (GTDB taxonomy): domain Bacteria; phylum Pseudomonadota; class Alphaproteobacteria; order Acetobacterales; family Acetobacteraceae; genus 70-18. Next base: position 2,543 of record DATJEA010000520.1, read on the forward strand.
TCACCTTGCCGCGGAAGATCCAGTAGGCATAGCCAGTATAGCCCAGGATGATCGGCAGCAAAACGATCGTGCCGACCAGCAGGAAAGCCTGGCTCTCGGGCGGTGCTGCGGCCTGCCAGATGCTGACCGAGGGCGGCACCATCATCGGCCAGAGGCTGATCCCGAGCCCGGCGAAGCACAGCACGAACCAGCCCAGCACGGAGAGAAATGGCTGGATATCGCTGCGCCGCGACAGCCCGGCCCAGAAGCTCCAGGCCAGCAGCGCCAGCAGGATCGGCACCGGGCTGGTAAGCAGGATGCCCGGCCAGCCGAACCAGCGGGTGGCGAACACCGGGTCCAGCATCGGCGTCCACAGGCTGACCACCCCGATCAGCGCCAAGGTCGCCACCCCCAGCGCGCGGGCATGCTTGCGCGCCCGGTATTGCAGTTCGCCCTCGGTGCGCCAGATCAGCCAGCACGCCCCCAGCAGCGCGTACCCCACCACCACGGCGATGCCGCACAGCACGGTGAAGCCGGTCAGCCAGTCGAACCAGCCGCCGGAATAGGCGCGGTCGGTGACTTTCACCCCTTGCAGCAGCCCGCCCAGAGTCAGCCCCTGGCACAATGCCGCCACTGTCGAGCCGACCAGGAAGGCCACGTCCCAGGCTCGCCGCGCCGGTCTGGTATGGGCGCGGAAGCGGAATTCGAACGCCACGCCGCGGAACACCAGTGCCAGCAGCATGCCGAAGATCGCCGGATACAGCGCCGGCATGATGATCGCGTAGGCCAGCGGGAACACCGCGAACAGCCCGCCGCCGCCCAGGATCAGCCAGGTCTCATTGCCGTCCCACACCGGCGCCACGGTGTTGACCATCACGTCGCGGTGCTCGTCGTCGCGCTCGACGGCGAACAGGATGCCGACGCCGAGATCGAACCCGTCCAGCACCACATAGAGCAGCACCGCCACCGCGATCAGCGCGGCCCAGATCACCGGCAGGTCGAGCGTGGTGAGATAGGTCATGGCGCTATGCCCCCGCCGCTCGCCGCTGATCCCGTCACCGGCGTCACCGCCAGGCCGTGCATCCCCACCCCCTGCAAGGGCAGCTCGCCGTCCAGCGGGCCGGGCGGCCTGGCCATCAGCCGCAGCACGAACAGCAGCCCGGCGCCGAACACGATGAAATACACCACCATGAACCCGGCCAGCGACGCCGCCACGCCCGGCAGGCCGACCGGCGAGACGCTGTCCGCGGTGCGCATCAGCCCGTAGACGGTCCAGGGCTGCCGCCCCACCTCGGTCACCGTCCAGCCGGCCAGCAGCGCGATGAAGCCCGACGGCGCCATCCACAGCACCGCCCAGTGCAGCCAGCGCGTGTCATACAGCCGCCCGCGCGCCCGCAGCACCAGCCCGGACAGCCCGACCACGACCATCAGCAGGCCGAGGCCGACCATCAGCCGGAACGCCCAGAACACCACCGGGGCATAGGGCTGGTCGGCGCGCGGCCAGGCCTTCAGCCCCTTGACCACGCCATCCCAGGCATGGGTCAGCACCAGCGAGCCGAGCTTCGGAATCTCCACCGCCCAATCGGTGCGCTGCTTGGTCATGTCGGGCATACCGAACAGGATCAGCGGCGCGCCGGCCTGCGTGTCGAAATGCCCCTCCATCGCCGCCACCTTGGCCGGCTGGTATTGCAGCGTATTCAGCCCGTGCAGATCGCCGACGAACACCTGCAGCGGCGCCACGATCACCGCCATCCACATCGCCATCGAGAACATCGTCCGCGCCGCCGGCCCGGCGCGGTTGCGCAGCAGATGGAACGCCGCCACCGCCCCCACCGCGAACGCCACCGACAGGTATGAGGCCAGCACCATATGCACCAGCCGGTATGGGAAGGACGGATTGAAGATCACCGCCCACCAGTCCGCCGGCACGAACTGCCCGTTCGCCGCGATGGCATAGCCGGCCGGCGTCTGCATCCAGGAATTCGCCGCCAGAATCCAGAACGCGCTCAGCAGCGTGCCGGCGGCGACCAGGCAGGTGGCGAGGAAATGCAGCCCGCGCCCCACCAGCTTCATGCCGAACAGCATCACGCCGAGGAAGCCCGACTCCAGGAAGAACGCGGTCAGCACCTCGTAGCCGAGCAGCGGCCCCAGCACCGGCCCGGTGCGGTCGGAGAACACCGACCAGTTGGTGCCGAACTGGTACGACATCGGCAGGCCGGAGACCACGCCCATGGCGAACACCACGGCGAAGATCTTCAGCCAGTAGCGGAAGATGTCCATGTAATGCTCGCGCCCGGTGGCCAGCCACAGCGCCTCCAGCACCATCAGGTAGCTGGCCAGCCCGATGGTGAAGGCGGGCAGCACGATATGAAAGCCGATGGTGAAGGCGAACTGCGCCCGGGCGAGGAAGATGGCATCGAGACCGGCGAACATCGTGCTTCCCCATGTCGGCCGCCGCCCCGACGGCAAATCAGCGCCAGGCCGCAGCCAGCGAGATCGCGCCTGTCCTGGCTGGCGGCTGCGTCACCCGCGAATTTGGGCACCCGTCTCGCCGCAGACAATCCCCGCACCAGATGCCCGCGATGGCGCCGGTCGTATTTCGGCTACCGGCTCACCTCGCCGGCGATATCCAGCGCGCGGCGCACCAGCGTCTCGCTGGCCTCCGGCGTCTTGAAGCCGCTATGCGCCGACAGCGTCACGTTCGCCAGCTCGCGCAGCGGATGCACCGCCGGCAGCGGCTCGGTGTCGAACACATCGAGTGCCGCATGGCCGATCTGCCCGCTGGCCAGCGCCGCCACCATCGCCGCCTCGTCCACCACCGCGCCGCGCGCGGTGTTCACCAGCAGCACGCCGCGCCGCAGCCGGGCAATCCGCTCGGCCGACAGGAAGCCGCGCGTGGCGTCGTTCAGCAGCAGATGGATGCTCAGCACGTGGCTCTCGGCCAGGAGTTGATCCAGTTCGACGAACTGCACCCCCGGCGCGATCTTCGGCGTCCGGTTCCAGGCCAGCACCCGCATGCCGCCGCCGCCGGCGATCCGCGCCACCTCGGCCGCGATGCCGCCGAAGCCGAGCAGGCCGATGGTCTTGCCGGTCAACTGCATCCCCTCGGTGCGCGGCCAGCCGCCGGCGCGCACCCCGCGGTCCATCGCCGCCACCCCACGCGCGGCGGCCCACATCAGCGCGATGGCATGCTCGGCCACCGCGATATCGCCGTAGCCCTTGATGATGTGGACGGTAATGCCCAGTTCGGCCAGTTCCTCGGGATTCATGTAGCTGCGCGCGCCGGTGCCGAGAAAGATCACGTGCTTCAGCCCGGTGCACTGCGCCAGCGCCGCGGTGGGCATCTGGGTGTGGTCGTTCAGCACGAACTCGTGCCCGGCCAGCAGCCCGGCCAGTTCCCCGGCACTGACCCGGTCCTGGCGGTTCACCGCCACCGGCGGATCGTCCGGGCGCACCACCTTGGCGAAGGCCCCGGCCAGTTCCTCGTCGGCGTCGATGAAAATACCCTGCATGCGATCCTCCGTTGCGCCGCCGGAGTCTGCGCGGCGGCGGCGGCCGCTGCAAGCGCCATCCTGGCCCGAAAACTTGGCGGGCGCGGCCGGCTGCCTGTAGTGAGGGGTGCAGATGTACCGCTCACCGCAGATATCCCCGAATGACCGGCGCCCGGCGCGGCTGCCACCGCCGCTGCCGCCGCGCCGCCGGCCGCCGACCAAGGGCGCGCCCCGGCCCACCCCGGCCCGCACGAAGGCCAGCCGGCGGCGCTGGCGGCTGCTGCGCTGGGCCATCGTGCTCGGCGTCTGGGGCGCCATCACGCTCAGCCTGCTGCTGCTGTGGTTCGCCTGGGACCTGCCCCGGCCGGAAGCAGCCCTGGACGCCGCCCGCCGCCCCAGTCTGACCCTCACCGACGACAGCGGCCGCATCGTCGCCACCTTCGGCGACGTGGTCGGCGAGCCGCTGCGGCTGTCGCAGATGTCGCCCTGGCTGCCGAAAGCGGCGGTTTCGGTGGAGGATCGCCGCTTCTGGTCGCATATGGGGCTCGACCTGCTCGGCATCGCGCGCGCCGCCTACGTCAACCTGCGCGCCGGCCGGCTGGTGCAGGGCGGTTCCACCATCACCCAGCAGGTGGCGAAAAACCTGTTCCTCACCAACGCCCGCACCTTCCGCCGCAAGGTGCAGGAGTTGCTGCTGACATTGTGGCTGGAGCGGCATTTCACCAAGCAGGAGATTCTGGAGATCTGGCTGAACCGGGTCTATCTGGGCAGCGGCGCCTGGGGCGTGGACGCAGCCGCGCATCTGTATTTCGGCATCTCGGCGCGCGACCTCAACCTGTGGCAATCCGCCGTCATCGCCGGCCTGCCGCGCGCGCCCTCCCGCTTCAATCCGCGCGCCGACCCCAAGGCCGCCGCCGCGCGTGGCCGCGAGGTGCTGGCCGCGATGGAGGAAACCGGCGCCATCACCCCAGCCCAGGAAAAAGCCGCCGACGCGCAGATCGCCTTCGCGCCCCGCCCCTCGCCGGCCTCCGGCTGGTTCGCCGACTGGGCCGCCGAGCAGGTGCAGACCGTGCTGCCGGAGGGCGCCGACGCCAAGGTGCGGACCACGCTCGACCTGTCGACCCAGGCGATCGTCGACGCCAAGGTAACCGCGATGCTCGACGGCCCCGGCCAGGCCGCCGGCGCCAGCCAGGCCGCCGTGGTGGTGCTGGACGCCGCCACCGGCCGGGTGCGCGCCATGGCCGGCGGGCGGGACTACCGCAGCAGCCCGTACAACCGCGCCGTGACCGCCCGCCGGCAGCCCGGCTCGGCGTTCAAGCCATTCGTCTGGCTGGCGGCGCTGCAAAAGGGGGTGCGCCCGGATGACACCATCCTGGACGGCCCGATCCGCCTGGGCAATTGGAGTCCGGCCAATTTCGAGCACAGATATCTCGGCAATATCAGCGTCGAGCAGGGGCTGGCGGACTCCGTCAACACCGTCGCCGTGCGCCTGCTGATCGCCGCCGGCGGTCCCGCCGCGGTGGCGGAGGTGGCGCAGCGCCTGGGCATCACCAGCAAGCTCGGCGCCAACGATTCGCTGGCACTCGGCACCTCCGATGTCGGGCTGCTGCAGATGGCCGGCGCCTACGCCACCTTCTTCAACGGCGGCTACAAGGTCAGCCCGACCGGCCTCGAGTCGGTGCAGGCCGATGGCAAGAACGTGGCCCTGCCGCAGAACCCGCCGCAACGGGCGATCAACCCCGATCTGGCGGCGATGATGGCGCGCATGCTGACCGCCGTGGTCCGCGACGGCACCGGCAAGGCCGCCGCGGTGGCGGGCCGTCTGGTCGCCGGCAAGACCGGCACCACGCAGGATTATCGCGACGCCTGGTTCATCGGCTATTACGAGGGACGCATCATCGGCGTCTGGATGGGCAACGACGACAGCACGCCGATGCGCGCCGTCACCGGCGGCAGCCTGCCGGCGCGGCTGTTCCACGACATCGCCGCCGCGTTGCCGCCGGCACGGTGATGCCTGCCCCCCGCCGCACGCGAATTGATTCCTGCGCGCCACCCCCCTAGCTTCCCGCCATGTCCGACACGCTCAAGATCGCGCTGGCCCAGATCAACCCGCATGTGGGGCAGATCACCGCCAATCTCGCCAGCATCCGCCGCGCCCGCGCCGAGGGCGCCCGGCTCGGCGCCCACCTGGTGGTGACGCCGGAATTCTCGCTCGGCGGCTATCCGCCGGAGGACCTGGTGCGCAAGCCGGCCTTCGTCGCCGCCTGCGCCGCGGCGATCGAGCAACTGGCGGCCGATACCGCCGATGGCGGGCCGGGGCTGATCGTAGGCACGCCGTGGGCGGATGGCGACAAGCTCTACAACGCCGCCTTCCTGCTCGATGGCGGCCGGGTGGCGGCGCGCCGCGCCAAGCATGAATTGCCGAATTACGGCGTGTTCGACGAGAAGCGGGTGTTCGATCCCGGTCCGGCGCCGGGGCCGGTGCCGTTTCGCGGCTTCCGCATCGGCCTGATGATCTGCGAGGACTGGTGGCTGCCGGAATGCGCCGAGACGCTCAGCGAGAGCGGCGCCGAGCTGCTGCTGTCGATCAATGGCAGCCCGTACGAGGCCGGCAAGCAGGGCCACCGGATCGCGCTTGCGGTCAACCGGGTGGTGGAGACCGGACTCGGCTTCGTGTTCTGCGCCCAGGTCGGCGGCCAGGACGAGCTGGTGTTCGAGGGCGCCAGCTTCGTGCTCAACCCCGACCGCTCGCTGGCGGTGCAGATGCCGTATTTCGCCGAGGCGGTGACGCTGACGGAATGGAGCCGCGACGGCGAGCGGCTGGTCTGCGCGCCGCAGCCCTTGGCGCCGGAGCCGGATGAGCTTGCCGGCATCTACCAGGCGATGGTGCTCGGGCTGCGCGACTACGTCGGCAAGAACGGTTTTCCGGGGATCATCCTCGGCCTGTCCGGCGGCATCGACTCGGCGCTGTCGGTGGCGGTGGCGGTCGATGCGCTGGGCGCGGCCAAGGTGCGCAGCTTCATGCTGCCCAGCCCGTACACCAGCACCCACAGCCTGGAAGACGCGGCGGAATGCGCCCGGCTGCTGGCGATATCCTGCGAGACCATCCCGATCGCCCCGGCGATGACGGCGTTCGACGGCATCCTGTAGAGGGGATTGTCGCCCTCGATGGACCGCGACGAGACGTCGTTGCCGGCCGTGTAGCCGACGATGCGGCCCGCCGCGGAC
>DATJEA010000521.1:0-3399 GCA_035497095.1 Acetobacteraceae bacterium
CCTCGAAGGCACTGGTCGCCCGCGTCACCGCCGACATCGCCCGCCTGCGCGCCGAGAACCCCGATTCGGTGCGCGCCGGCCTGCCGATCCCGGCCGATCTGGTCACCGCCTCGGCCAGCGGCCTGGACCCGGACATCTCGCCGGCGGCGGCGCTGTTCCAGGTGGCGCGAGTGGCCAAGGCCCGCCGGCTGTCCGATGCCGCGGTGCAGGCGCTGGTGCAAGGCCAGATCAGGCAACCGCTGTTCGGCCTCTACGGCGAACCCCGCGTCAACGTGCTGGCGCTGAACCTGGCGCTCGACAAACTGGCCGGCGGATAGCGGATGTCCGACCGCCGCCCCTCGCCCGAAGCATTGCTGAAGCAGGCGGCGCTTGAATCGCGAAAAGGCCGTCTGAAGATCTTCCTCGGCGCCGCCCCCGGCGTCGGCAAAACCTGGGCCATGCTGTCCGCCGCCCAGGCGCGCAGGCGGGAAGGGGGGGAGGTGGTGATCGGCGTGGTCGAAACCCACGGCCGTGCCGAAACCGCCGCCCTCACCGAGGGCCTGGAAACCATCCCCCGCCGCCCTGCCGCGCCGCCCAGCGCGGGTGGCGAGATGGATCTCGACGCCATCCTGGCCCGCCGCCCATCCCTGGTGCTGGTCGACGAACTGGCCCACAGCAACGCCCAGGGCAGCCGCCATCCGAAGCGCTATATGGACGTGGCCGAGTTGCTCGCCGCCGGCATCGAGGTGTGGACCACGCTGAACATCCAGCACGTCGAAAGCCTCAACGACGTCATCGCCGGCATCACCCGCATCCGCGTGCGCGAGACGGTGCCGGACGGCATCATCGACGCCGCTGACGAGATCGAGCTGATTGACCTCACCCCGGAGGACCTGCTCGCCCGCCTGCGCGAAGGCCGCATCTACCTGCCGAAGACCGCCAGCCGCGCGCTGGCCAACTACTTCTCCATCGGCAACCTCACCGCCCTGCGCGAACTGGCGCTGCGCCGCACCGCCCAGCGGGTGGACGCGCAACTGCTCGACCACATGCAGGCGCACGCCATCAGCGGCCCCTGGGCGGCCGGCGAGCGGGTGCTGGTCTGCATCACCCGGCGCGGCGCCGGCGAGGCGCTGGTCCGCTACGCCAGCCGCCTGGCCGGCAGCCTGCGCGCGCCGTGGACCGCGCTGCACGTGGAAACCGCCGCCGCCCTGCGCGCGCCGGAAGCCGAACGCACCCGCATCGCCGCCAGCATGCGCCTCGCGCAAACCCTCGGCGCCGAGGCCGTCACCATCCCCGGCCGCGATGTCGCCGCCGACATCCTGGCCTATGCCCGCGAGCACAACGCCACCCAGATCGTGCTCGGCAACCCCGGCCCGTCCCGCTGGTGGCGCCACTCCATCGCCGCCCGCCTCACCGAAGCGGCCGGCGACCTGCCGATCCACATCGCCCCGGTGGCGCCGCACGCAGCCGGACCCGGCGAACATCGCGCCCGCCCGGAACTTTCGGCGCGCCCCTATCTCGCGGCGGTGCTGCTGGTGGCGGCCGCCACGCTGGTCGGCCTGGCGCTGCAACAGGTGCTGGCGGTCGGCAACATCGCGCTGGCCTTCCTCACCGCGGTGCTGGCGACGGCGATCATCGGCGGACTTTGGCCGTCGCTGTTCGCCTGCCTGCTGTCTGTTATGAGTTATAACTTTCTCTTCCTGCCGCCGCTCTACACCTTCACCATCGCCGCACCCGAGAACGTGGTGGCGCTGTTCTTCTTCGCGGTCACCGCGATCCTGGCCAGCAACCTCGCCGCCGCCGTCCGCGCCCAGGCGCTCGCCGCCCGGCAGCGCGCCCGCACCACCGAGCAGCTCTACGGCTTCAGCCGCAAACTGGCCGGCATCGGCTCGCTGGACGACCTGCTGTGGGCCACCGCCTACCAGATCGCCGCGATGCTGAAGCTGCGGGTGATGCTGCTGCTGCCCGACGACGACCGCGCCCGCGTCACCCCCCGCGCCGGCTATCCCCCTGAAGATGCTCTCGATGCTGCCGATCTCGCCGCCGCACAATGGTGCTGGAGCCACGACCGCGCCGCCGGCCACGGCTCCGACACCCTGCCGGGAGCCCGCCGCCTGTTCCTGCCGCTGCGCACCGGCCGCGGCATCCTCGGCGTACTCGGCCTCGATGGCCCGCGCCTGACCCCCGACCAGCACCGCCTGCTGGACGCGCTGGCCGACCAGGCGGCGGTGTCGATCGAGCGCGTGCTGCTGGTGGAGGACCTCGACCGCATTCGCATGCACGCCGAAGCCGATCGCCTGCGCGCCGCGTTGCTGACCTCGGTGTCGCACGATCTGCGCACCCCGCTGGCGGCGATCCACGGCGCCGCGGACACGCTTTTTTCCTATGAATCGACACTTTCTGCCGAGAATCGACGCGATTTAGCCGCGATAATCGCCACCGAATCGGCCCGTATGGGCCGCTTTGTCGGCAATCTGCTGGACATGACCCGTCTGGAATCCGGCGCCATCACCCCGTCGCGCGAGCCGGTCGATATTGGCGAGGCGATCGGCAGCGTGCTGGCCCGGGCCGCCGATATGCTGGCCGGACACGAGGTAAAACTTGACCTGCAAGCCGATCTGCCGCTGCCCCGGCTGGACCCGGTGCTGTTCGAGCAGGTGCTGTTCAACCTGCTGGACAACGCCGCCAAATACGCCCCCGCCGGCACCCCGATCACCCTGCAAGCGGTGGCCGAAAACGGCGTCACCTTGCGCGTGATGGATCGCGGCCCCGGCATACCGGAAGCCGAGCAGGAGCGCATTTTCGAGCCATTTCATCGTGTTGCCGCAAGCTCCAGCGATGGCCGCCCGGCCGGCACCGGTCTCGGCCTGGCGATCTGCCGCGGCTTCCTGGCGGCGATGGGTGGCCGGATCAGCGCCGGCACACGGCCCGGCGGCGGCGCGGTGTTCACCCTGGTGCTGCCGCTATGACCCTGGCACCGCTGGTCCTGATCGTCGACGACGAGACCGCGATCCGCCGCCTGCTGCGCACCAGCCTGCAAGCCGAAGGCTATCGCACCGAGGAGGCCGCCACCGGCGCCGAGGCGCTGGCCCGCGCGCAAGCTGCTGATATCATTGTGCTCGATCTCGGCCTGCCGGACGTTGACGGGCTGGAAGTGATCCGCCGCCTGCGCGCCACCTCGGCGGTGCCGATCGTCGTGCTGTCGTCGCGCGAGGCGGAGGGCGGCAAGGTGGCCGCACTCGACCTGGGGGCGGACGACTATGTCACCAAGCCGTTCGGCATCGCCGAGTTGATGGCCCGGCTGCGCGCCGCCCTGCGCCACCGGTTGCAGGCGGAAAACACCCCGCCGCTGTTCCGCAGCGGCGATCTCAGCGTCGATCTGCTGCGCCGCATCGTGCGGCTGGGCGAGGCGGAGGTGCA
>DATJEA010000522.1:0-4357 GCA_035497095.1 Acetobacteraceae bacterium
GCGCACCCACGGCAGGCTCTTCTCGGCCGCCACCACCAGGGTGATCGCGGCCATGGCGGCGAGGTTCATCACCCCCAGCGGAAACATGATCGCGAACAGCAGCCAGCAGCAGCCGAGGCAGTACAGCCCGTGCTGCACCCCCATGCGCAACGCCCCGCCGGCCCCGTCACGCCAGGCGGTCACCACGAAACCCATCGGCGTGCGGCACTGCGCCAGACAGCGATCCTTCAGCGGCGTCAACTGATACAGCCCCGCCAGCACCAGCAGGAAGCCGCCCACCCGCGCGGCACCGGCCGCCGAGATGCCGGCGCGCGCCGCCAGCGCCTCCGCTCCCAATGCCGCGCCATAGGCCACCACGCCGGCGCCCACCCACACCAGCATATAGCCGGCCACGAACACCCAGGTGGCGATGAAGCCATCGCCGCGCCGCCGCCGGCCGGCCTGCACCGCCTGGAAGGTGAGGATCATCGGTGCTGCGGCGGGAAACATCATCGCCACCATCATCACCGCCCACACCAGCACGAACAGCGGCGCCCCCAGCCCCATGGTCGGCGAGCCCATCGCCATCCCGCCCGGCCCGAGCCAGATCAGCCAAGCCCAGGCGCCACCGGCCATCGCCAGCAGCAGCCCCAGCAGCACGGCCCGCTGCACCGCCAGCGGATCACGCGCCGGCATCGCCGGCCCCGGCTAGTTCGCCCACGCGATCGGCGCGTAGTGCCCGTTGCGCCCGGAATTATCCCAGCGCATGCCCTGGTCGGCGAAGGTGCTGCCGGATTTGCCCACCGCGAACGCCATCCGATCCGGCGCCACCGGATGCCCCAGCGCACCCCACATCTCGCCGCCGGGATGCATGCTGCCAAGCGGCTGCACCCCCATCTGCATGATGCCGGGAATCTCCACCGAGCGCGCCTTGCCATCGATGCGATAGCTGATCGGCACCTTCTTCGGGGCCAGATGGGTGGCGATCAGCGGTGCGAAGGCCGCCATCGGCCCGCCCTCCGCGCCACTGAAAATCGCCCCCAGCGCCCCCATCTGCGCCTCGCTCGCCCGCTCGTCGATATAGGCGCCGGCGGTCCAGTCACCCGCACCCATCGCCCCCGGCGTATGCGCCACCACCACAATGCTGAGCCCATCCAGCCCAACATCACCGTAGCGGCCCGCCGCGATATGGAACGCCAGCGCCACATCGCACACGCCCTCGGTCGGCCGCGCGGTCAACGGCGGGGCCGGCGAAACCAGGCACGGGCAGACCACGGTGCAGTTACAATTTTCGAAATAATCGCCGGTGAGTTGCCACTTGGTAGACGTCGCCATCGCATCCTCCTGTCTGGAAGCATGCCGGAGTGTCACCAACCGTAATCGTCACGAACGCATTTTCGCAATCAAAAAAATTCAACCCGACTCGGCGGGAAACCGAGTGACCAGCACGTGCTGGTGCAGTCGAATGCGCGACCACCATGCAGAGAGAGTCGGACGCTCCGCGAGCAGCGATTTTCCCTCCGCCGCAAGCGTGAAATAGGCCAATATCGGCACACAATGTGCCTCCGCGAGGCCGATTTCGACGCCAAAAACACCATTTTTTGCGAGCTCGTCCAGCGCATCGAGCACCCGCCCTGCTGCCGGCAGTGCCGCGGCGATGCGCGCCTCATCGGGCACCTTCCGGCTCACCCGTTGGACGTAGATCTCCATGACAAGCGGTTGAAATGCATAGGAATCCAGGACGGAAACCACCTGCGCCACCCGCGCCCGGCCTTGCGCGTCGGCCGGTTGCAGCGCCGGTCCGGCAAATCCCTCGTCCACATACCGCCCGATGGCACCGGCCTCATACAACCGGAACCCGTCATGTTCCAGTATCGGAATTTTCCCGAACGGATGCCGCGAGCGATCCGCCTCGGCGGCAAAAACGTCCACGATTTCAAACTGATAGGTCACACCCTTGGCGAGCAGCGCCAGCCGCGCGATGCGGGTGTAGACGCTGTACTCGGCGCCATACAGGACCGGTTCGCTCATCCCAGGTCGGGCGGCATCCGGCGCACCAACGTCGCCTGTTCATAGGCATAGGCCAGCCGCAACAGCTTACCCTCGCTCCAGGCGCGGCCGGTGAAGCTGACGCCGAACGGATAGTCCGGAGTATCTTGTTCAGCGATTCCACAGATATAGCCGGCCGGCACCTGCACGCTGGGGTAGCCGGCCTTGGCCGCGATGGCGGCGCCCGACGCACCGGGAAACAGCACCGCGTCCAGCTTGTGCATGCGTATATAAGCATCCAGCCCATGCCTTTTTGCCGACCGCAGATCGTTCCGCCGTGCCGCACGATATTCCGGTTCCGACAAATCGCCTTTGGTGGCGGCGGCGGCGAGGAACAGGTCCTGGCCAAAGCGCAATGCCTGCTCCGGATGGGCGGCGTTGAACGCCACCACATCGTCGAGGGAGGCGATTTTTGTGCCTTTGGCCCAATGGGTTAGATACTGGTTCAGGTCGTGCTTCAATTCGTAGAGGAACACGATCGGGGTGCGCGCCGGGGTGTGCAGGCCGGGGCTTTCCGGGTTGCGGTTCAGCACCGCGAGATCGGTGCCGGGGCCGCCGATCCAGCCGGCGGTCGGCATGCCGGCGCGCACGATGGTGGCGCCCAGGTCCTGCAAGGCACTGATAACGTTCGCCATCACTGCCTTCGCTGCGGAACTGAGCGGGCGGTAATAGACATCGTTGCCGGGGTCGTCGGGGTCGGAAGGCACGCCGATGCGCGCGCCCTTCAGGCCGTTCCGGGACAGTGATGCGGTATAATCATCCGGCTTGCGCAACTTTTCCGTGGCCGGGTCGAGCTTGTCGCGCTGGGCCAACACGTTGAGCAGAATGGCGGAATCCAGCACCGTGCGGGTCATCGGGCCGGCGGTGTCCTGGCTGTGGGCGATCGGAATGATGCCGGCGCGGCTGATCAGCCCGACCGTCGGCTTCACCGTCACCAGCGAATTCTGGTTGGCCGGCGACAGCAGCGAGCCGGAGGTCTCGGTGCCGATCGCCGCCGCCGCGAACCCGGCAGCCACCGCCACCGCTGAGCCGGCCGAGGAACCGCCGGGCGGCACGATCGGCACGCCCTTGGCGTCCACCGCCGGCGCATAGGCGTTGCGCACCTGGCCACCGAGCGACGAGTAGCCGGAGGGCATGCCGACCGCCAGGATATTGGCCCATTCGGTCAGATTCGCCTTGCCCAGCACCACCGCCCCGGCCTCGCGCAGCAGGCGGGTGACGGTGGCGTCGTGCCTGGCCCGCGCCCCTTCCAGCGCCAGCGATCCGGCGGTGGTGCATTGCCGGTCGGCGGTGGCGATGTTGTCCTTCAGCAGGATCGGCAGGCCGTGCAGCTTGCCGCGCTTTTTCGGCTTCAGATGGTCGAGGGCGGCGGCGATGGCCAGCGCGTCCGGGTTGGTCTGGCGCACCGCGTTGAGCAGCGGATTGTGGCGGGCGATGCGGGCAAGATAGGCCTCGGTCAGCTCCGCCGCGCTGATCCGGCCCTCGGCGAGATCGGCCTGCAACTCGGCCAGCGTGGCGTTGGCAATGTCAGCCATGCTCGGCTCCATTGGCGATAAGCCGTTGATAGACTTCCGGGTCGGTCGCCCCCTCGGTGCTGAACAGCAGCACCCGGCTGCCGGCATCGAGGCCGAGCGTGGCGCGGGCGGCCGGGTCGCCGGCGGCCAGCAGCAGGGCGGCCAGCCCGGCGACGCCGGATTCGCCGGCGACGATGCCATGCCGGGCCAGCAGGCGCATGCTGTCCACCGCCGCCGCATCGGGCAGCGCCATGAAGGCGAACGCGCCGCGGCCGAGTTCCTGCCAGGCGAGCAGGCTGGGTTCGCCACAGGCGAGCCCGGCCATCAATGTATCGAGATCGCCGCCGACCGCAGTCGCTTCGCCGGCCTCGGCGCTGGCCAGCAGGCAGGCGGCGCGGTCGGGCTCGGCGACGATCAGCCGGGGGGGCGTGGGATAGCTGGCGCGGGCCTGCACCGAGACCGCCGCCGCCACGCCGCCGACGCCGCCCTGGATGAAGATATGGCTGGGCGGCGGGCCGTCCCATTGGGTGAAGGCTTCCTCCGCCATCAGCCGGTAGCCCTGCATCACATCGACCGGGACGGTGGTGTAGCCCTGCCACGAGGTGTCGGAGATGACGTGCCAGCCCTCGGCGGCGGCGACGCGGGCCGCCTCGCGCACCGCGTCGTCGTAATTGCCGGGCACGCGGCGGATTTCCGCACCATAGGCGGCGATCGCGTCGGCGCGGCCCTGGCTCACGTTTTCGTGCACGAAGATCACGCAGCGGCAGCCGAAACGCTGCGCGCCCCAGGCGACCGAGCGGCCATGATTGCCGTCG
>DATJEA010000523.1:0-2882 GCA_035497095.1 Acetobacteraceae bacterium
GTATTGGCGGCCGACCGTGCCGGAGATGGAGAGCCTGCGCGACGCCTGGTTCGCCGCGCCGGACATGGCGGCGCAGAAGCAGATCTGCGACCAGATGCAGTTGCTGGCGTTCGACCGGGTGCCGTTCATCCCGACCGGACAGTCGTTCACGCCGACGGCGTTCCGCGACACGCTGAGCGGCTTTGCGCAATCGCCGTTCCCGGTGTTCTGGGGGGTGAAGAAGAGCTGAACGGGCGGTGCGTTGCGCGAGGCCGGCATGGGTGGTCTGCTGGCGGCAACCATTTGCGGGAGGAACGCACCATGCGCCTGAAGGACAAGGTCGCCATTATCATCGGGGCCGGGCAAAGCCCCGGTCTGGAGAGTTCGACCGGGGGCATGGGCAATGGCCGTGCCACGGCGATCCGCTTCGCGCAGGAGGGGGCCAGGCTGCTGCTGGTGGATCGTGACCTGGGCAGCGCCGAACAGACCGCGAAACTGGCCGGCGGCGACGTGGTGGCGTTCCAGGGCGACGTGGCGAGCGAGGCTTCGATGAAAGCCTGCGTCGATGCCGCGGTGGCGCGCTGGGGGCGGATCGACGTGCTGCATTACAATGTCGGCGTCAGCCTGGGGGGCGGGGATTCGCCGCTGGCCAGCTTCGAGGAGGCGGCGTTCGACCGGATCTGCACCATCAACCTGCGCGGCTGCATCGTCGCGGTGAAGCATGTGCTGCCGGTGATGCAGGCGCAGAAATCGGGGGTGATCCTGACCATTTCCTCGGTCGCCGCCTACGAGAACTACCCTTATGTCAGCTACAAGGCGACCAAGGCGGCGATGATCGCGTTCACCCGCCAGGTGGCGATCCATAACGCGGCGCATGGCATCCGCGCCAACGTCATCCTGCCGGGGCTGATGGACACGCCGATGGCGGTGGATACCCGCGCCCGGCACTCCAACCGCAGCCGCGCCGAGGTGGCCGCCGAGCGCGATGCGCGGGTGCCGTTGCGCGGCAAGATGGGCACCGCGTGGGACGTGGCGAATGCGGCGCTTTTCCTGGCCTCCGACGAAGCCAATTTCATTACCGGGGTTGAACTGCCGGTGGATGGCGGGGCGCTGGCGCGTTAGGGTGGCGGGCGCCGGACGCAGAACCGGCCAAGGGGACATAAAATGAGCATCTATACCGGGCCAGTGTTCGATATGGCGCGCCAGCAGTTCGAGCTGATCGCCGATTACCTGGAGATCGCCGCCGATGAGCGGCCCCGGCTGCTCTATCCGAAGCGGGCGATCACCGTGTCCTGCCCGATCCATCGCGACGACGGCACCACGGCGGTGTTCGAAGGCTACCGGGTGCAGCACCACCTGACCCTGGGGCCGACCAAGGGCGGCACGCGGTTCGCGGCCAGCGTGGATATCGGCGAGGTGAGCGCGCTGGCGATCTGGATGAGCTGGAAATGCGCGCTGGCCGGGCTGCCGTATGGCGGCGCCAAGGGCGGCATCACGGTTGACCCGCGCACGCTGTCGCTGCGTGAGTTGGAGGCGCTGTCGCGGCGCTACATGCAGGAGATGATCCCGTTCGTCGGGCCGCATATCGACGTGATGGCGCCCGACATGGGCACCAACGAGCAGATCATGGCCTGGTTCATGGATACCTACTCGATGTATCAGGGCCGCACGGTGACCGAGATCGTCACCGGCAAGCCGGTTTCGGCTGGCGGCACCGTGGGCCGGCGGGAGGCGACCGGACGGGGCGTGATCCATCTGGCCGAACGGGCGCTGGGGCTGCAGGGGATTGCGGCATCCGGGGCCACGGCGATCGTGCAGGGGTTCGGCAATGTCGGCTCGGTGGCGGCGATTACCGCGGTGGAGCGCGGCATGAAGATCATCGGCATCAGCGACCATACCGCCTGCTATTACGACCCCAAGGGGCTGGATGTGGCGGCGCTGGTCGCCTACGCCGCGGGGCATGGCGGGGTGCTGGAGGGGTATTCCAGCGAGGCGCGGTTCGACCCGATGGAGCTGCTGTCGCAGCGCTGCGACCTGCTGGTGCCGGCGGCGATGGAGCGGATCATCAGCCCGGACGTGGCCGCCACGCTGCAATGCCGGGTGCTGGCCGAGGGCGCCAACGGGCCGACCACGCCGGATGCCGACCGGGTGCTGGAGCAGCGGCCGGAGATTTTCGTGATCCCGGATATCCTGTGCAACTCCGGCGGCGTGATCGTCAGCTATTTCGAGTGGGTGCAGGATTTGCAGCAGTTCTTCTGGTCGGAGGACGAGGTGCGCAACCGGCTGAACCTGATTCTCGATCGGGCGTTTACGCAGGTGATGGAGCGGAGCGCGCGGGACAAGGTTTCGACCCGGACCTCGGCGATGGCGATTGGGGTGGAGAAGGTGCGGGATGCCAAGCGGATGCGGGGGTTGTTTCCGTAGGGGGGGCGGGCGCGGTGGATGCGCAAGAGGCATGAATATCTCGCCTGCATGAATACTCGAACAAGTTGTTTTCGGCGCGTCGGAACCGACCCGTTCCTCTATTTGTGCGATGTGCGTTTTCGGGGTTTCGTGTAGAGAGGTTGCTGAACCAAACCTTCGGCCGATATTTCTGATTTTTTTTCGAGGGAATTTTACGTGCGCAAAGAAATCGTCCCCCTGACGTCGCTGCGCGGTTTCGCCGCCATGGCTGTCATCTTGACGCATTATTCCGCGACGCTCCAGCCGCTGGCCAGCGCCACTTTCCCCTCATTGGCGCCCCATGGCTACTTGGCTGTGGATATTTTTTTCGTTCTGAGCGGGTTCATAATGGCGTATACTTACCTTTCATCTTTCCAGACCGACAGGGGATGGGCTTCTGCCTATGGGCCGTTTCTGATAAAGCGGGTCGCGCGCATCCTCCCCCTGAACGTGGCCGTTAC
>DATJEA010000524.1:0-2895 GCA_035497095.1 Acetobacteraceae bacterium
GGCGACCAGCGCCGGATCGGCATACCTCCCCTGTTTTCGTCCCGATCCGCAATTCTTGACTTGACCAGTCGGAATTGATTAGGCTGCGTCCAAATCAGATACCCTCAACGCCAGCATCTTCACCCCCAAAGCTGCTTCTGGAAGCTGGTCCTCACGAAAAACGCTGAAACATCCGGTTTGAACTCGCTCTGCCCGGCCCTATCTCCCTTACCAGACGCCAGCCACGCATCCGCTCGCGCGACAGCTTCCGGCAAGAGATCGTGCCATCTCCGACACGAGGGATTATAAGCCGGGCGGGCCGGGTTTTCATAATGGAAATGTCGCATGGCCTTCATGTTTTTACGTGAGTCGATCCGGGCCTACCGCGAGAACGACCCCGCCGCGCGCTCCGGGTTGGAGGTGCTGCTGTTCTATCCGGGGCTGCACGCGCTGCTCTGGCATCGGATCGCGCACGCATTCTGGCGGCGCCGGCTGTTTCTGCTGGGGCGCGGGTTTTCCCATCTCGGCCGCTTCCTCACCGGCATCGAAATCCATCCCGCAGCGCAGATCGGCCGCCGGCTGATCATCGATCACGGCATGGGGGTGGTGATCGGCGAGACCGCCGAGATCGGCGACGACGTGTACATGTATCACCAGGTGACGCTCGGCGGCACCTCGCTGTCGCACGGCAAGCGGCACCCGACCATCGGCAACAACGTCATCATCGGCGCCGGCGCCAAGATCCTCGGCCCGTTCACGGTCGGCGACAATGCCCGCATCGGCTCCAACGCCGTGGTGCTGGAGGCGGTGCCGCCAGGGGCGACCATGGTCGGCATCCCAGCCCGGCCGGTCGAGCGCCGGGCGGCGCGGGCCGGCAGGCGCCCCGGCTTCGACGCCTACGGCACGCCGGCCGAGGGCGTGCTGGACCCGCTGCTGCGCGATATCGAGAGCCTGCGCGCCGAGTTGTCGGAGCTGGAGTGTCGGGTCGCCCGGGTCATGCCGCCGGCCCCGGCCAGGCCGGATGATGCCAGGGTGGGAGGGTAGCGCCATGCAGCTTTCCACCCGCGGCCGCTACGCGGTGATGGCGATGGTCGAACTGGCCGCCCGCTCCTGCCGCGACGCGGTCTCGCCGTGCGGGCCAGTGACGCTGCATGAGATCGCCACCAGCCAGCAATTGAGCCTGTGCTACCTGGAGCAGTTGTTCGGCGGCCTGCGCCGGGCCGGGCTGGTGACTTCCGCGCGCGGCCCGAGCGGCGGCTATCGGCTGGCGCGACCGGCCGGCCAGATCAGCATCGGCGAGGTGGTGGGCGCGGTCGACGAGACGCTGCGCGCGGCACGCTGCACCCCCGGCAGCGGCGGCTGCATGCAGGGCGCGGATGGCGCGATGACGATGTGCCAGACGCATGAACTCTGGGCCGAACTCAGCCGCCAGATCACCCTGTTCCTCGATGGCATCACGCTTGCCGATGTGCTGGCCGGCCGGGTCGTCGGGCGCGCGGCACAGCCCGAGCCGGTGGAGCAGCCCGCCCGCCTGCGCCAGCCGGCATGACCTATCTCGATGCCAACGCCACCCAGCCGCTGCGGCCGGAGGCGCGTGAAGCGGTGCTCGAAGCGCTGGATCTGTGCGGCAACCCGTCCTCGGTGCACCAGGCCGGCCGCGCCGCGCGCCGGCTGCTGGAGCAGGCGCGCGAGTCGCTGGCCGCCCGGTTCGGCGCGGCGCCGGCCGAGCTGGTGTTCACCTCCGGCGGCACCGAGGCGAATGCGCTGGCGATCCACGGCCTTGGCGCCGGCCGCCGCCTGATCCACGGCGCCACCGAGCACGACGCGGTGCGCGCCGCCGCCGCCGGCGCCAGCGTGCTGCCGGTCGATCGGCAAGGCGTCGCCGACCTCACCGCGCTGGCGGCGCTGCTGCGCGACGGCCCGGCGCTGGTCTGCCTGATGCTGGCCAACAACGAGACCGGCACCCTGCAGCCGATCGCCGAGGCTGCCGCGCTGTGCCACGCCGCCGGCGCGCTGCTGCATGTCGATGCGGTGCAGGCGGCCGGCCGGATCGCGGTCGATCTGCGTGCGCTCGGCGCCGACAGCCTGGCGCTGTCCGGCCACAAGCTGGGCGGCCCGGCCGGCGCCGGCGCGCTGCTGCTGGCCGCCGATCGCGCCTTGCCGCCGCTGATCCGCGGCGGCGGGCAGGAGCGCGGCCGCCGCGGCGGCACCCATGCGCTGCCGGCGATCGCCGGATTCGCCGCCGCCGCCGCCTGCACCACCGCCGACCCGACACCGCTGCGCGATGCCGCCGAGCAGGCCGCGGTCGCCGCCGGCGCGGTGGTGATCGGCGGCGGCGCGGCGCGGCTGCCCAACACCACCTGTCTGGCGCTGCCCGGCATCGCGGCGCAGACCCAGGTGATCGCGCTCGATCTCGCCGGCATCCGGGTCTCGGCCGGGGCGGCCTGCTCCTCCGGCAAAGTGGCCCGCAGCCATGTGCTGGACGCGATGGGCCTCGGCCAGCTCGCCGGCGAGGCGATTCGCGTCTCGCTGCCCTGGAACGCCAGCGAGGCCGATATCGCGGCCTTCATCGCCGCATACCAGGGCATGGCCGCACGCCTGTCACGCCATGCCGCCTGACCCCATATTGCCGCCATGAGCGATCGTCCCAACCGCCCGATCTACCTCGACAACCAGGCCACCACCCGCTGCGATCCGCGCGTGCTGGCGGTGATGCTGCCCTGGTTCAGCGAGTCGTTCGGCAACCCGCATAGCGCCGAGCACGTGATGGGCCGCACCGCCGAGGCCGCGGTGGAAGCCGCCCGCGCCCAGGTGGCCGCGCTGATCGGCGCCGAGCCGCGCGAGATCGTGCTGACCTCCGGCGCCACCGAGAGCAACAACATCGCCATCAAGGGCGCGGCGCGGTTCGCCGCCCGC
>DATJEA010000525.1:0-2699 GCA_035497095.1 Acetobacteraceae bacterium
GTACCGTAATGTACAGTTGCATTGCAGCAGTCGGGTGCATTGCAGCACTCGGGCAACCAGCGCTTGCCGGCGCTCCGGCGGGCTGATACACCACCGTCTGCCGATGATCGTAAACAGCTATGATATCAATGTATAAGCGTCGATTTCTTACCCTGAACCGCAGCGTGCCAGCCGCTGCACGGCAGCGCCGGTCGGCGGCGCGCAGCCGGTAACATGGCGGGAATCACCCAGTTCATGGCCAACGCAACCCTGCATCTGCATCGCCACGACCTGCCGGCCGACCTCGATCTCGGGCCGGTGGTGGCGGTCGATACCGAGACCATGGGGCTCGATCCGCGGCGCGACCGGCTCTGCCTGGTGCAGCTTTCGGCCGGCGATGGCGAGGCGCACATGGTGCAGATCGTGCCGCCGGAACTCGGCGGGCGCGGCGCCGATTGCCCCAACCTGAAGCGGCTGATGAGCGATCCCGGTGTGGTGAAGCTGATGCATTTCGCCCGATTCGACGTTGGAATGCTGCAAAAATCGCTCGGGATTCGCGTGGCGCCGGTAAAATGCACCAAAATCGCCGCAAAACTTGTCCGCACCTTCACCGACCGGCACGGCCTGAAGGATCTGTGCCGCGAGTTGCTCGGCGTCGAACTGTCCAAGCAGCAGCAGACCTCGGACTGGGGCGCGGCCGAGCTGTCGCCCGAGCAACTGGCCTATGCCGCCTCGGACGTGCTGTATCTGCACGCGCTGTGGGAGCGGCTGGAGGGGCTGCTGCGGCGCGAGGGGCGGCTGGAGCTGGCGGAGGAATGTTTCGCCTTCCTGCCGGCGCGCGGGCGGCTCGATGTGCTGGGCTGGGAGCAGCCGGATATCTTCGCGCACTAAGCGGCGTCCGGTTCTGCCTTGCTGTTGTCGCTTTTGCGCCATATCCCCATCTGACCGGCGCGGCTTGACCGTGCTCGGCCGTCGTCCCAGACAAGACACCAGAGAGGAAGGCGGCGTCTCTCGCGCTTTCGCCGACATCGCACCGCAACGGACCGCACCGCCATGACTGCCGCCGCCACTCTGGACCAGGATATCGAGACCGCGCGCGCCGTGCTGGCCACCGAGGCCGAGGGGCTGCACGCGCTGGCGGCGGCGCTCGACCATGGCTTTACCCGGGCGGTGGATCTGCTGCTCGGCGCCACCGGGCGGGTGGTGGTGTCCGGCATGGGCAAATCCGGCCATGTCGGGCGCAAGATCGCGGCAACGCTGGCCTCCACCGGCACCCCGGCGCTGTTCGTGCATCCGGCCGAGGCCAGCCACGGCGACCTCGGCATGATCGTGGCCGGCGACGCGGTGCTGGCGCTGTCCAATTCCGGCGAGACCGCCGAGCTGGCCGACCTGATCGCCCATGCGCGCCGCTTCGGCCTGCCGCTGGTGGCGATCACCGGGCGGGCCGGCAGCACACTGGCCAGCGCCGCCAGCGTGGCGCTGGTGCTGCCGGCGGCGCGTGAGGCCTGCCCGCTGGGGTTGGCGCCGACCACCAGCACGACGATGCAACTCGCCCTCGGTGACGCGCTGGCGGTGGCGCTGGTCACTAGGCGCGGTTTTGGCGCGGCGGATTTCCGCAAGTTCCATCCGGGCGGCAAGCTCGGCGCGCAGTTGCGGCGGGTGCGCGATCTGATGCATGTCGGCGCCGCGCTGCCGTTGGCCACGCCCGCGACGCCGATGCCGGAGGCGCTGGTGCTGATGACCGAGAAGCGGTTCGGCTGCCTCGGCGTGGTGAACGACGCCGGCCGGCTGGTCGGCATCATGACCGACGGCGACCTGCGCCGCGCCATGGGGCCGGACCTGCTGACCCGCGAGGTGGCGGCGGTGATGACGCCGAGCCCGCGCACCATCGGCCCGGAGGCGCTGGCCGCCGAGGCGCTGCATCTGATGAACGCCCGCGAGCGGCCGATCACCGCGCTTTTCGTGGTGGACGCGGCCGGCTGCCCGGCCGGCATCCTGCACATCCACGACCTGCTGCGCGCCGGGGTGGCATGAGCGTGGCGCGCCAGCCGAGCCCGCCCGAAGCGGAGCGGCGGCGCCTGGCGCGGGAGCGGCTGGCCGGCGTGGCGCCGCGGCCGGTGCGCGGCGGTGCGTATGCGCGCCGGCGGCTGTTCGTCAGCCTGGCCAAGCGGCTGCTGCCGCTGCTGGCGATCGGGCTGCTGGTGCTGGTGGCGCTGTGGCCGGAATTCTCCAGCCAGTTGGAGCAGGGGCGCTTCAGCTATCATGTTGGCACCGCTGCGCCGGAGGGCGGCGCGCTGACCGATGCGCGCTATCGCGGCGTCGACCAGCAGGGCCGGCCGTTCACCGTCACCGCCTCGGTGGCGCGGCAGGTGAGCCAGGAGCGCACCGACCTCACCGACCCGAAGGGCGACATCACGCTCGGCGATGACGGCTGGATGATGGTGCAGGCCAAGAAGGGCGTGTACATGCAGCACAGCAACCGGCTGGACCTGTCCGGCGAGGTGACGCTGTATCGTGACGACGGCACCACGATGCGGACCGACGCGGTGACGCTGGACCTCGCCGCCGGTGCGGCCTCCAGCGGCGACCGGGTGCATGTGGAGGGGCCGTTCGGCACGCTGGACGCCCAGGGCTTCACCGTGCTGGATCGCGGCGCGGTGACGCAATTCACCGGTCCGGGGCGGCTGGTGCTGAACGGAGGGACGAAATGAGCCGGCGGT
>DATJEA010000526.1:0-1516 GCA_035497095.1 Acetobacteraceae bacterium
GGCAGCGGGCGGCAGCGAGATGAAGCTGTGGACCGATACCAGGTTCGAGCGGGCGCATCGCTTCTACGAGAAACAGGGCTATGTGCGCGGCGGGCCGCTCAGGGTGCTGGGGGATTTGTCCAACTCGCTGGAATTCGCCTACGCCAAGCCGTTGAGCGGCGTGGTGGTGCGGCGGCTGGATGCGGCGGGGGCGGCCTCGGCGGAGGGCGGGCTGGCCGGGCTGTTGCGGGACTGCGTGGCGGAAGGGCCGGCGTTGGGGTTCCTGCCGCCGCTGGAGCCGGCGGCGGCGCGGGCCTATTGGCGGCAGCGCACGATCGAGGTGGCGATCGGCGAGCGGGTGCTGCTGGTGGCCTGGGTGGATGGGGTGCTGGCCGGCTCGGTGATGCTGCAACTGGAGACCATGCCGGATCAGCCGCATGCAGCTCATGTGCAGAAGATGATGGTGGCGCCGTCGTTGCGTCGGCGCGGCGTAGCGCGGCGGTTGATGCTGGCGGTGGAGGCCGAGGCGCGGCTGGCGAGGCGCGCGCTGCTGACGCTGAGCGGGCGGGCCGGCGACCCGGCGGAAGCTCTGTATCGGGCGCTGGGCTGGGTGGAATACGGCCGCATCGCCGGGTTTGCGCTAAACGCCGCCGGCCGGTTCGAGGACGAGGTGTTCTTCGCGAAACGGCTCGGCTGAGCGACTCGGGAGCGGCCTGGACGCCTGCCGAAAGCGGCGAGCATACTCGGCGCGAATGATCAAGGGAGCACAGCGGGATGCCTGAAGCCAGCATGGCTCGCGCCGCGGGGCGCGGCATGGTCGAGGTGCTGCACGCCGCCGAGGTCGCGGCCGGCTGGCACGCGGCGCAGCGGCGCAAGGGCGACGCGGCGGAGCCCTATATCAACCATCTGCTGGAAGTGGCGGCGCTGCTGGGCGAGGCGACCGGCGGCGACGATCCGGCGCTGGTGATCGCCGGCCTGCTGCACGACTCGATCGAGGATTGCGGCATTCTGCATAGCGAGATCGAGGCGCGGTTCGGCGCCGATGTGGCCGCCCTGGTCGATGCGGTGACCGACGACAAGAGCCTGCCGAAGCTGGAGCGCAAGCGGTTGCAGATCGAACACGCGGCGGAGGCCTCGGCGCGGGCCAAGATGCTCAAGCTGGCCGACAAGATCAGCAACCTGCGGGCGCTGGCCGCCAGCCCGCCGGCCGGGTGGCCGCCGGCGCGGCAACAGGAATACCTGACCTGGGCGCGGGCGGTGGTGGCCGGGACGCGGGGGGTGAATGGGTGGCTGGAGGCGGCGTTCGATCGGGCGGCGGCGGAGGCAGAAAGGAAGGTCTTCTTTTTGTGAACAAAAAGAAGCAAAAAAACGTTCTGTCCATTGGGGTGTACGGCGGCGCCCGCGCTCCACTGTGACAAGGCGATTGAAAGTTTTTTGGTCCTTTTTTCAAAAAAGGACTGCTTGCTTGTTTTTACCCAGCCCACCCCACCGGCGCCGTATCCAGCAGCGTGGTCGCCACGATATTATCGGCGCCGAT
>DATJEA010000527.1:0-11387 GCA_035497095.1 Acetobacteraceae bacterium
CGTCGATGGACCCGATCGGGGTCAGCCGGATGATGACCGAGCGCGACCCGGCCACCGGCAACTACAAAATCCCGCACATCATCTATTCCGACGCGTTCTATTCCGAGACCGTGGCGCATGCCGACCTGGTGCTGCCGGACACCACCTATCTGGAGCGGTGGGACTGCATCTCGCTGCTCGACCGCCCGATCGGCAGCCCGCACGGCCCGGCCGACGCCATCCGCCAGCCGATCCTCAAGCCGGACCGCGATGTGCGCCCGTTCCAGGACGTGCTGATCGAACTCGGCACCCGGCTGAGCCTGCCCGGCTTCGTCGCCGCCGATGGCAGCCGCATCTACGCCGACTACAAGGAGTATATCTGGAAGCACGAGCGCAAGCCCGGCACCGGCCCGCTCGGCGGCTTCCGCGGCGATGGCACCGGCATCGGCGTCGGCGCGCCGAATCCCGGCCAGCTCGACGCCTATATCGCCAATGACTGCTTCTGGAGCCACGAGCTGGCGCCCGAGGAAGGCTACTTCAAGCACGCCAACAAGGCGTATCTGGAGACCGCGACCAAACTCGGCATGATCGGCGCGCCTGAGCAGATCGTCATGCAGCTCTACAGCGAGCCGCTGGCGAAATTCCGCCTCGCCGCCCAGGGCCACGGCACGGTGCAGCCGCCCGACCGGCTGCGCGCCCGCATCGAACGCTATTTCGATCCGCTGCCGATCTGGTATCCGCCGCTGGAGGAGGCGATGGCCGATGCCGCCGCCTATCCGCTGCACGCGGTCACCCAGCGGCCGGCGGCGATGTACCATTCCTGGCACTCGCAGAACGCCTGGCTGCGGCAGATCCACGGCCATAACGTGCTGTTCGTGCACCACGCCACCGCCGCCGGGCTGGGGCTGGCCGACGAGGACTGGGCCTGGGTGATCAGCCGCAACGGCCGGGTGAAGGTGCAGGTGCGCTTGATGGACGGGGTGAACCCAGGCACGGTCTGGACCTGGAATGCCATCGGCAAGCGGGCAGGGGCCTGGGCGCTGGGCGAGGACGCCGCCGAATCGCGCGAGGCGTTCCTGCTCAATCACGTGATGTCGGTGTTCCTGCCGCCGGACGAGAGCGGCCAGCGGCTCAATGCCGACCCGCTGACCGGCCAGGCGGCCTGGTACGACGCCCGCGTGCGCATCGAAAAGGCGGCCGCGGACGAGGCGGCCGAAACCGTGCCCCGCCCGGCGCTGCTGCGCCAGCCCAAGGGCATGAAGCCCGCGCCGGACATCCTGCGCTACAACGCCAGCAAGAGTGCCAGCACATGACCAGCCTGCCGCAACCCGTTCCCGGTGCCACCAAACTCGGCCTGGTGATCGATCTCGACACCTGCGTCGGCTGCCATGCCTGCGCGGTGAACTGCAAGGAGTGGAACACCTCCGGCCACTCGGCGCCGCTCACCGACCTCGACCCCTATGGCGGCAAGCCGGACGGCGTCTGGTTCAACCGCATCCACAGCTACGAGGCCGGCACCGGCACCGAGGCGCGCACGGTGAACTTCCCGCGCTCCTGCCTGCACTGCGAAACCCCGGCCTGCGTCACCGTCTGCCCCACCGGCGCCAGCTACAAGCGCGCCGAGGACGGCATCGTGCTGGTCAACGCCGATGCCTGCATCGGCTGCAAGCTGTGTTCCTGGGCCTGCCCGTATGGCGCCCGCGAGTACGACGAGGATGTCGGCGTGATGAAGAAATGCACGCTGTGCATCGACCGCATCTACAACCAGAACCTGCCCGAGCATGAGCGCGTCCCGGCCTGCGTCTCCACCTGCCCGGCCAGCGCGCGGCATTTCGGCGACCTCGGCGACCCCGACAGCGACGTATCCCGCCTGGTGGCCGAGCGCGGCGGCTTCGACCTGATGCCGGAAATGGGCTACGGCCCGGTCAACAAATACCTGCCGCCCCGCCCGCGCGCCACGCTGTCGCCGCCACCGCTGCCGCGCCCCACCGAAGCGACCGGCGGCGTTGCCGGGCGGTTGCTGTCCTGGGTGGATCGGGCGCTGTCGCGATAAGCAAGATGTTCTTTTTTGAAAAAAAGAACCAAAAAACTTTTCATTCGCCTTGCAACGGCGGAGCGCGGGAGACTGCGGAGTCTCCAAAACGAACAGAAAGTTTTTTTGCTTCTTTTTGTTCACAAAAAGAAGTGCTTTCTTCCTTGCCTGCAGGATCGCCGCGATGAACCCCGCCTTCTCCGTCATCTTCTTCACCACCGCCTCCGGCGCCGGCTATGGCATGCTGGCGCTGCTCGGCCTGATGGCCCCGGCCGGGCTGCTGCCGCAGGGCGTCGGGTTCGGGCTGGTCGGCATCGCCATCGCGCTGGTGCTGATCACCGTCGGGCTGCTGTCCTCGATGCTGCATCTCGGCCGGCCGGAGCGCGCATGGCGGGCGTTCTCGCAATGGCGCACCTCCTGGCTGTCGCGTGAAGGCGTGGCCTCGGTGATCGCCTATGTGCCGGCGCTGGGGTTCGCCTTCGCCTGGGCGACCGAGGGCGCTGCCGGCGCCACCACCACCGCGTTCGGCATCGCCACCGCGGTGATGGCGGTGGTGACCGTCTATTGCACCGGCATGATCTACGCCTCGCTGAAGCCGATCCGGCAGTGGTGCTCGCCGCTGGTGACGCGCAACTACCTGCTGTTCGCGGCGTTCAGCGGCGCTGCCTGCCTCACCGCGCTGGCGGCGCTGTTCGGCGGCCCGGCCGAAACCCCCGGCCTGCTGGCGATGCTGCTGGCGATGTCCGGCCTGTTCGCCAAGCTGCGCTACTGGCGCTTCATCGACGGCGCGCCCGCCACCAGCACGATCGAGAGCGCCACCGGCCTCGGCGCGCTGGGCCGCGTGCGGATGCTGGAATCGCCGCACACCGAGGACAACTACCTGCTGAAGGAGATGGGCTTCCGCATCGGCCGCAAGCACGCCACCCGGTTGCGCCGGATCGCGCTGGTGATCGGCTTCATTGTGCCGGCGGTGCTGCTGCTGATCGCGCTGAGCCTCGGCCTTGCAACCGGCGAGCCGGGCGCGGCGGCGCTGACCGTGGCGGCGGCGCTGCTGGCGCTGCTCGGCCTGTTCGCCGAGCGCTGGCTGTTCTTCGCCGAGGCGACCCATACCGTGACGCTGTATTACGGCCGCCCGGTGTAGCGCTGGGCGAGCTTCATTTCGCCATCTCCGACGCCCGCACCAGCGCATAGATTCCCCGCTCGCCAGGCACCGCGGCGAACCGGCTGCCGAGCCCGATCACCGTCTCGGCGCCGCCGAGATACAGCAGCCCGTCCGGCGCCATCTGCCGCGCGATCGCGTCCAGCACCCGGGTCTTGGTCGGCTGGTCGAAATAGATCAGCACATTGCGGCAGAACACCAGGTCGAACACGCCGAGCGGGCGCGGGTCGGCCAGCAGGTTCCATTCGCGAAACCCGGTCATCGCCCGGATCGCCGCGGCGATCCGCCAGTTCGCGCCCTCCTTGGTGAAATACTTCACCAGATATTGCATCGGCAGCCCGCGCTGCACCTCGAACTGGGTGTACAGCCCGGCGCGGGCCCGCTCCAGTTGCTCGCGCGACAGGTCGGTGCCGAGGATCTCGACGCTGCGCCCGGCCAGCATCGCGCGCGCCTCGGCCAGCAGCATCGCCAGCGAATAGGCCTCCTGCCCGGAACTGGCGGCGGCCGACCAGATTCGCAGCCGGGCGCCGGCCGGCCGGGCGGCGTGCAGCCGGGGCAGGGCGGTGGTGCGGACATGCGCGAACGGCTTGTCGTCGCGAAAGAAGAAGCTCTCGTTGGTGGTCATTGCTTCGATGACCTGGGCTTCGATGACCTGGGCCTCGATGACCTGAAATTCCAGCGCCCGGCCGGCGGGCGGCTCGCGCAGCCGCTCGGCGAGCGCGTCGAGATCGCGCAGCCCATGCTGCCGCAGGATTGCCGCGAGCCGGGTTTCCAGCAGATACTGCTTGTCCGGCCCCACCACCAGGCCGGAACCGGCATGCAGCATGGCGGCCAGGGTGGCGAAATTGGCCGGCGTCATGCCACCGCCCGCGCCGGGCTGGCGGCGCCGGCGAGCAGCGCCAGCACCTGCGGCCCGATCGCCGGCAGCGGCAGAATATGCTGGCACAGCCCGGCCTTGGCGATCGCGCCGGGCATGCCCCAGACCACGCTGCTGGCCTCGTCCTGGGCGATCGCCGCGCCGCCGGCCTGCACCACCGCCTCGGTGCCGGCCAGGCCGTCATGCCCCATGCCGGTCAGCATCACCACCAGCACCCGCCCGGCGCAGGCGATGGCGGCGCTGCGCAGCATCGGGTCGACCGCCGGGCGGCAGAAATTCTCCGGTTGGTCCCGGGTGATGCGGGCGCGCAGCGCGGTGGGGCCGCCCTCGACCAGCAGATGATGGTCGCCCGGCGCCAGATAGATCCGCCCGGCCAGCAGCGCCTCGCCATCGCGCGCCTCGGCACATGGCATGCCGCCCAGCCGCCCGAGATGCTCGGCCAGCAATGCGGTGAAGGTCGGCGGCATATGCTGCGTCACCACCACCGGCACGCCGAGCGCCGGGCCGAGCGCCTTGACCAGGGTGAACAGCGCCTGCGGCCCGCCGGTGGAACTGCCGATCGCCAGCAACCGCGCCGGCGGCCCGCCCAGCCGTCGCGTCACCGCCGCGGCGCGCGCCGGCGGTATGCTGGCGGAGCCGCGCCGCAACCGGGCCAGGCCGTGCACCTTGGCCAGCAATTCGCGGCGAAAACTGTCATCGCCGATCGCCTGGGTGGAGGGCTTCGGCAGATAGTCCGCCGCCCCCAGCCGCAGCGCCTGCATCGCGATGTCCGCCCCGCGCGTGGTCAGCGTGCTGGCCATCACGATCCGCAGGCCGGGATCGGCGCGCAGCAGCAGCGGCAGCGCGGTGATGCCGTCCATCACCGGCATTTCGATGTCCAGCACCAGCACATCCACCGCCTCGCCGGCCTGCGCCAGCCGCGCCAGTTCGGCCAGCGCCGCCTGCCCGTTGCCCGCCCGCCCGACCACCCGCACCCCCGGATCGGCCTCCAGCATGCGGGTCAGCGCGCCGCGGATCACCGCGCTGTCGTCGCAGAGCATCACCCGTGCCGGGCCGCCCATCACAGCAGCCCGACCTGGGCGAACTTGCCGACCAGGATGTCCTCGTCGAACGGCTTCATGATGAATTCCTGGGCGCCGGCGCTGATCGCCTGCTCGATGAAATGCAGCTCGTTCTCGGTGGTGCAGAACAGCACCGGCGGCTTGTCCGGCCCGAATTCGGCCCGCAGCGCGCGCAGGAACCCGATGCCGTCGAGCACCGGCATGTTCCAGTCCAGCAGCACGCAATTCGGCATCCGCGCCCGGCAGGCGGCCAGCGCGAGGCTGCCATCCTCGGCCTCCTGCACCATGAAGCCATGCCCTTCGAGGATGCGGCGCGCCACCTTGCGCACCACCCGGCTGTCATCGACCACCAGGCAGACCGGTGCGGCGCTCATGTCCGCGGCGCCAAAGCGAGCAGCCTCGCCACATCGAGCACCACCAGCAGCCGGCCCTGCAACCGATAGATGCCGGCGCTGTAGGCCGCCCAGTCCGGCGCCAGGGTCGGCGGGTTGCCCTCGCAGGCGGCCACCGGCAGCCGCAGCACCTCGCTCACCTGATCGACCAGCAGCGCATACAACTCGCCGCCCTGCTCGGCCACCACCGACATCCGCGCCGCCCCGACCTGCGCCGCCGGCAGGTTCAGCCGCCGGCGCAGGTCGATCGCGGTGACGATGCGGCCGCGCAGATTGAGGCTGCCGGCGATTTCCGGCGGCGCCAGCGGAATGCGGGTAATGGTCTGCTCGGCGAGAATGTCGCGCACCGCCAGCACCGGCACGCCGCAGAGCTGGTCGGCGAGCGTCAGGGTGACGAAGCTCTGCGCCGCCTCGGTGGCGTCGGCGGCCGGCGGGCGTTCCAGCGTGTCGTTCATCGCATCCTCCTCAGGCGGCCAGGCCGAGCGGCGGCGCGCCCTGGCCCAGGCATTGCCGCAGACTGGCCAGCAGCGCGTCGCGCTCGAACTTGGTGACGTAATCGGTGAACCCGGCGGCCCGGCCACGGGCGATATCGGCGGGTTCGGTGCTGCCGGACAGCGCGATCACCGGCAATTCCGCCCACGCCCCCTCGGCACGGATACGGCGCACCAGCTCGAAACCGTCGATCTCCGGCATCTGGATGTCCGAGACGATCGCCGCGAACATCTCGCCGGCATCGCGCCGCGCCAGCGCCTCGGCGGCACTGGCCACCGCGGTCACCCTGAAGCCGGCAGCGGTCATCGCCGGCGCCAGCATCTGGCGGAAGAAGCCGCTGTCGTCGACCACCAGCACATTCGCCGCCACCGCCGCGCGCGGCGCCTTGAACCAGTCGCCGAACGCGAGCGTCAGGTAATGCGCGATGTCGATCACGTCGGTCGACGCCCCGTTGATGATCGCGGTGCCGAGCAGCCCCGGCCGCGCCCCGCCCAGTTGCATCCGCAGCCGGTCCTTCACCACATCGACGATCTCGTCCACCACCAGCCCCATCGAACGCGCCGGCCCGCCGCCGCTGTCGTCGCTGAACACCAGCACGGTGAACCGCTCGCGTCCGGCATCGAGCGCCCCCGCGAACGGCACCAGCGGCATCAACTGGCCGCGATACTGGGTGACCGGCTGGCCGGCGGACGACTCGATGCGGGCGCGCGGGATGTCCTCCAGCCGCGCCACCAGCGCCAGCGGCACCGCCAGCGGGGCGCCGTCGCCGGCCCGGAACAGCAGCATCGCGGTCGGGCCGTCGGCGCCGTGCAGGCTCGGCCCGGCGCGCTGCGGATCGCGCCCGGCGGCACGCGGGTCGCCGCCGCCGACACCCACCCCGGTCGCCCTGGCGATGCCGTTGGGGTCGAGGATCATGATCACCGAACCGTCACCGAGGATGGTGTTGCCGCTGAACATGGTGATGTGCCGCAAGATCGGCGCCACCGGCTTCACCACGATCTCCTCGGTGTCGAACACCCGGTCGACGATGATGCCCAGCGTGGTCGCGCCCACCTGGGTGACGACGATATAGGCACGGTCATCGGGCCGCGTTTCGGCTGCGCCCTCCAGGTGCAGCAGCCCGGTGAGGCTGACCAGCGGCAGCAGCCGCTCGCGCAGCCGCAGCACCGGGGTGTCGTTGATCCGCTCGATCACGCTGGTCTCGCCGGCCGGGTCGGCGGCGGCATGATCGGCCGCCGCGCCGTCGAGTGCCGCGGCGCGGGCGCGCACCAGTTCCACCACGCTGATCTGCGGAATGGCGAAGCGCTCGCCGCCGGCCTGCACGATCAGCGCCGAGACGATCGCCAAGGTCAGCGGAATCTTCACCGTCACCGTGGTGCCCTGTCCGGCGACGCTCTTGAGGTCGATGGTGCCGCCGATCCGCTCGATATTGGACTTCACCACGTCCATGCCGACGCCGCGCCCGGAGACCGCGGTCACCGCGGCGGCGGTGGAGAAGCCGGGCCGCAGGATGAAGCGCTGGATCTGCGCCTCGGTCATGGCGGCCAGTTCGGCCTCGGTGGCGAAGCCGAGGCTGATCGCCTTGGCGCGGATTTTCGCGGTCGGCAGCCCGGCGCCGTCATCGGCGATCTCGATCAGGATATGGCCGCCCTCGTGATAGGCGTTCAGCGTGATCCGCCCGGATTCCGGCTTGCCGGCGGCGCGGCGGGCCTCGGTCGGCTCCAGCCCGTGATCGGCGCAGTTGCGCACCATGTGGGTCAGCGGGTCCTTGATCAGCTCCAGCACCTGGCGGTCCAATTCGGTCTCGGCGCCCAGCATGATGAGCTCGATGCGCTTGCCGAGGTCGCGGGCCAGGTCGCGCACCAGCCGCGGCAGCTTGTTCCAGGCATTGCCGATCGGCTGCATGCGGGTCTTCACCACGCCCTCCTGCAAGTCGGAGGTGATGTGCGACAGCCGTTGCAGCGGCACCGTGAAGGCCGGATTCTCCTCGGTGCGGGCCAGTTGCAGCAGCTGGTTGCGGGTCAGCACCAGCTCGCTGACCAGCGTCATCAGGCCCTCCAGCACATCGACGCCGACGCGGATGGTCTGGCTCGCGGCGGCCGCCTCGCCGGCCGTGGGCTCGGCGCCGGCCACCGGCTCGCCTCCGGGTGAAGCCTGCGGCACGGCGTCCGGCGGCGGTGCGCGGCGGGCGCGGCGCTCGGCGATGCCGTCCAGCGTGGCGATCAGCGCCGCGTCGTCGCCGGCCGGCTCGGCGCCGTTGGCGCGCAGCCCAGCCAGGATCGCCTTGATCCGGTCGAGCCCTTCCAGCACCTGGGTGACGATCTCCGGCGTCGCGGTGAGCTTGCGGTCGCGCACCCGGCCGAGCACGCTTTCGGCGGCATGCGCCACCCGCTCCAGCCGCGGCAGGCCGAGAAAGCCGCAAGTGCCCTTGATGGTGTGCACCATGCGGAAGATCAGCGCCAGGGTCGCCTCGTCGCCGGGGCTGCGCTCCAGTTTCACCAGCGCCACGTCCAGCTCGGCCAGGCTCTCATCGGTTTCGGTCAGAAAATCCGCCAGCAGATCGTCCATCGCGCACTCCGTGCTCCGGGCGGCGCCGTCGCGAGACGCGGGGGCCGGGCGGCATGGTGCGGCGGGCGGGCAAACAAACCGTAAAGGGGCGGACGATTCCGCGGTAAGCCAGGCCGGGGCCGCCTTCAGCCGGCGGCTTGCAGGTCCAGCAGCAGCGGCGGCGCCGCCTCCACCCCGGCGCCCAGCAGCACCGAGACGCGCAGCCCCAGCCCATGCGCCAGCAGCGCCAGCAGCGGGCCTTGCAGCGTGCGCGCGGTGGCGCCGCCGGGCTGATCCAGCGCGCGTTCGGCTGCCTGCGGATCGTTCAGATAGCCGATGAAGCCGGTCGGCCAGGCGGCGCCGCGGCCGCTGATCTGCACCATCACCTGCCGCTGGGTGTCGCCGGAGAGCTGGATCACCCCGCCGCCGGGCAGCGCCTCGGCCGCCAGCATCAGCGCGTTCAGCACCAGCCGGGCGGCGGCGGCGGAAAACCGCCGCTCGGCCTGCAGTTCGCCGAAATCCAGTTGCAGCGTCCGCCCGGCGAGCCCCGCGGCCAGTGCGGCCAGTTCGTCGATCGTCATCGGCCCGCCGCCGCTGCCCCAGGCCGCCCGCACCAGCCGCAGCCGCTGGCCGAGCACCACCGACGCATCGCCGGCCACCGGCAGCGCCTCGGCGGCGTCGGCCGGGTCATCATTGGCCATCTCCAGCGCCGCCATCAGCGTGTTGAGCGGCCCGCTGAGATCGTGGCAGATCCGGGTGGCGAGCAATTCCGCAAAATGCATGGGGGTTTTCATCCTAGACATCCAGGCGTAAAAATACACTGACCGGCGCCGGCCGCGGCCAGTTTGCCGGACAACAACGGAACATAGAATTAACGCTGATTTTATGGCCGGACGAATCCGGCTGTAAAGCAAGTTCGCTCGCGCTGCCGTCACACCAATCGGCACGAATCATGGCGGTTTGGCCTGCACTGGAGGATCGATGGCACAGATGCTGGAGCCGGGCATGTGGGTGCGTCTGCCCACCCAACCCGATTGGGGAGACGGCCAGGTGCAGTCGGTGATCGGCCACCGGGTCACGGTAAACTTCGAACATGCCGGCAAAATTCTCGTTAATACCCAGGTGGCGATCCTCGAACCGATCGACGGCTGACGGGCGATACGGGTGGCACCCTTGCGTGGATCACCCGGAGGCACGAGATTGCGCTGTATACGCTGGAGAACAACCACGAGATGATGGACCCATTCGGCCGCACGATCACTTATTTGCGCGTTTCGGTCACCGACCGCTGCGACCTCCGCTGCGCCTACTGCATGGCCGAGGACATGACCTTCCTGCCGAAGGCGCAGATTCTCTCGCTTGAGGAGCTGGAGCGGCTGTGCACCGCGTTCATCCGCCTCGGCACCAACAAAATCCGCATCACCGGCGGCGAACCGCTGGTCCGGCGCGACGTGATGAAGCTGTTCGCCCGACTCGGCGCGCGGCTCGGCCACGGCCTCAACGAGCTGACCGTCACCACCAACGGCACCCAGCTGGCCAAGCACGCCGAGGCGCTGGCCGCCGCCGGCGTGAAGCGCATCAACGTCAGCCTGGACACGCTCGACCCCGGCAAGTTCACCGCGATCACCCGCTGGGGCAAGATCGACAAGACGCTGGACGGCATTTTCGCCGCCCGCGCCGCCGGCCTCGCGATCAAGATCAACGCCGTGGCGCTGAAGGGCTTCAACGAGGACGAATACGACCGCATGCTGACCTGGTGCGGCGAGCACGGCTTCGACCTCTGCCTGATCGAGACCATGCCGATGGGCGAGATCGACGCCGACCGCACCGACCAGTATTTGCCGCTGTCGCTGGTCCGCTCCCGCCTGCGCAAGACCTGGACCCTGGAAGACACCGACTACGCCACCGGCGGCCCGGCCCGCTACTACAACGTGGCCGAAACCGGCCGGCGGATCGGCTTCATCACGCCGATGACGCATAATTTCTGCGAAAGCTGCAACCGCGTGCGGCTGACCTGCACCGGCACGCTGTATATGTGCCTCGGCCAGGAGGATTCGGCCGATTTCCGCACCCTGCTGCGCGCCGGCGCCAGCGACGACGATATCGACGAGGCGATCCACGCCGCCATCGCGCGCAAGCCGAAGGGCCATGATTTCGTCATCGACCGCCGCCACGGCAAGCCCGCCGTCGGCCGCCACATGAGCGTTACCGGAGGCTGAGGCATGGCCCGGATCGAGGCAAGGCTGAACCGGCTGCAACCCTACGCGCTGGCCCTGCTGCGCATCGTGGTTGCGCTGCTGATCCTGGAGCACGGGCTCTCCAAGCTGATCGGCTTTCCCGGCGCCATGCCGAAGGGCTTCCACATCGCCTCGTTGCTCGGGCTGGCTTCAATCATCGAGACCGTCGGCGGTCTGTTGCTGCTGGTCGGCTTCCGCACTCGGCTGGTCGCCTTCATCCTCTCGGGCGAAGTGGCCGCCGCCTATTTCATCGCCCACGCGCCGCGCGGCTTCTACCCGATCCTGAACGGCGGCGAGGCGGCGATCCTGTTCTGCTTCATCTTCCTCTACCTGGCCTGCGCCGGCGGCGGCGCCTGCTCTGTCGACCGTCGCTGAGGCCCAAGGGGGGTGACTTGACGGCGCCGACACAATTCGACACGCAGCGGGGGCGGAGAGCCGATCGGGGGCGACTCTCGGGCGCCCCGCAGTCCTCCCCCCGCAGGACGACCCCCATGCCGATTTCCCGCCGCCAGCTGCTCGCCGGCGCCGCCCTCGCCACTGCCCCATTCCATCGTGCCCGCGCCGCCGATCCGGTCATCCGCATCGGCGTGCTCACCGACCTCTCCGGCCAG